>CADBLC010000079.1 GCA_902795385.1 Fibrobacter succinogenes
TTCACGTGGTGCAGATGGGCGAGGGCCGCATTACCCTCGAGATTCCGGGAATGGAATCGATGGGCCGAGTGCGCGCTCTGCTGTTCTCTTACGACGGCAAGCGCGTGCCGGTGAGCATGAACGCCTCGGGCAGCTTGCTGCACCTGGAAGGGGTTCCCTCGGCGGGCAAGTTCCTGGTCCGTGTCGCGACACAGCGCGGAAACCGCTCGATTCCTGTCACGTTGCGTTAAGTCCTTGCTATATTTTTCGGCATGAACAATTCTCAATCTCGCAGCAAGCTTCGTGACGAAGTCTATACCCAGATGATGTGCGCCCAGGCGCGCCTCAGCAAGGACCAAAATACACAGATGGGCGCCGTGCTCGTGAGCGCCGAGGGCCGCGTGATAAGCACCGGTTACAACGGTGCTCCGGCGGGCTTCGACGACGAGACCGTCCCGTACACCCGCGAAAAGCAGTTACTCGCCTACGACCTGCTCGATGCGGACTCGGGAGAGCTGTTGAGCCATCACGAGTTCGAGGCTAACAAGTACCCCTTCATGGTGCATGCCGAAATCAACGCGCTGCACTATGCCCGCGGTAAGGTGCCTCCCGGCTCCAAGCTGTACGTGATTGGTTTCCCGTGCGAACGCTGCGCGCTAGACGTGAGCCTCTCCGGCGTTGCCGAAGTCTTTGTGACCAAGGACGATTACGACCCGAAGTCCACGCTCAACAACAGCCGCGATACGGCCTACTACATGTTCGCGCAGGCGGGCATCGTGGTGACGCTCTGCGGCAAGAGAATCCGTCCGGTGGTGTCGAAGCCGGCGAAGTAATCTGCGAAAATTATTCCAGAGTAATTTCCCTCTCCGTTTCGGAGAGGATTTTTATTTTGACGGTGTGGGTGATTCCCGAGGTGTCGTCCAGGCGTTCCGGCCATTCGATGAGGCTTATTCCGCTGGAGAGGTAGTCGGGGTCCATGCCGACCTCGTTGATGTCGGCGCCGCCTTCGAGGCGGTAAAGGTCGAAGTGGAAGATGGGCGGGTCGTTCGGGTATTCGTGCAATATGGTGTACGTGGGCGAGCAGACGGTGCCCGTGAAGCCGAGCCCCGCGCAGATTCCGCGGCTCATGACGGTCTTGCCCGCACCCAGGTTGCCGTACAGGGCAACCATGTCGCCTGGCTTTAGCGTCTTGCCGAATTCCACCGCCCAGCGGTATGTCTCTTCTTCGCTGTTAAAAATCATTACATCCTTCCCGCAACAAACATCTCGCAACCCGCAACAAACACCTCGCAACCCGCAACATCATTATCCATCATCAATTATCCATCATCAATTATTAAAGTTTTTCCTTGAACTGCTCGTACGTAAATTCGTGCAACAGGTGGAACTTGCCGTCCATGTCGAACATGCCGATGTTCGGGTGACGCACCCCGTTGAAGAATGTCGTCTTCACCATGGTGTAGTGAATCATGTCCTCGAAGATGATGGTGTCGCCAACCTGCAGGGGCTTGTCGAAGGAAAAATCTCCGAGCTGGTCACCGGCGAGACAAGTATTTCCGGTTAATTTGTATGTAAACTTCTTGACGCCGGGAAGGTCTGCGCCGGTCACGTTCGGGCGGTACGGCATTTCCAGGCAGTCGGGCATGTGGGCGCTCACGCTCACGTTCAGAATGGCGATGTCCATCTCGTTGTGGACGAGGTCGACGACGTTTGCCACGAGCTCGCCGGTCTGCCAGCCTATAGCTTCGCCCGGTTCCATGATGACCTCGAGGTGAGGATGGCGCTTCTTGAAATCGTTGAGCAGCGCGACGAGCTGGTCGCGGTGGTAATCCTTGCGGGTAATGTGGTGGCCGCCGCCGAAGTTCACCCACTTCATTTGCGGCAAGAACCGGCCGAAATGTTTCTCGAACGCGGCGAGTACGCCTTCGAGCGCATCGGCGTCCTGTTCGCACAGCGCGTGGAAGTGCAGCCCGTCAATCCCGTCTAGCAGTTCCGGTTTGAACTCCGCTTCGGTAACGCCGAGCCTGCTGAACTTGCCGCAGGGATTGTAAAGGTCCGTCTCGACGGTCGAGAACTGCGGGTTCACGCGGATGCCGCAGCTCACGCCGGCCTTGAGAGCCTTGTCGCGGAACCGGGACCACTGGCTAAAGCTGTTGAAGGTGATGTGGTCGGCCAGCGAGAGAATGCTGTCGATTTCGCCGTCCTCGTAGGCGGGTGCGAACACGTGGACTTCCTTGCCCATCTCCTCTTTGGCGAGTCTCGCTTCGTTGAGGCTCGAGGCGGTTGCCCCGGGAAGGTATTCGGCGATAATGGGGAAGCTGCGCCAGAAACTGTACCCCTTGAGGGCGCAAATGATCTTGACTCCGGTCCTGTTCTGGATGTCGGAGAGGATTTCCATGTTCCTGCGAAGGCGTTTTTCATCGAGCACATAGCAGGGAGATTTGACTTGCGAATAATCGAGCATGCCCCAAATATAGCTTATTGCCCTTTTTACCCCCTCAAAAGGTGCTTTTTATTGTTTTTTTTGCCTTTTAAAGATTCCTTTAACTAAATTTATCAGTGATGATTTGGTCTTATTCTAAGTGTATTTTCGCATCTATTTTAACCCTTGCATTTGCCGGGGTAACTTTCGCTCAGTCCGCTCCCGCTGCCGCACAACCTGCTGCTGCGCAACCCGCTGTAGCACAACCCGCCGTCGCCAATTCCGAAGTCGTCGCTCCTCGCGGTGCAACGACCACCCTTGACGAGATGATCCAGGCTAAGCTTGACTCCATGGACCGCAAGAAGGGGCCCGCCACCAAGGTGAACTCCGACAGTCTTGCCAAGGCCAAGGCCGACAGCATCCGCCGGATGATCCAGGAAGGCAAGTACGTCCAGCGTGCCCGGTACGACAAGAGCAACTTCGACCACTGGAAGGTCGACACGGTTTTCCAGAAGTCCATGAAGGCTGAAACCTTTGGCGTATGGCGCACTCCGATTGTCGCCCACGGCCATGCATTCCGCGACGCGGAACTCCGCTTTGGCATGAACGACACTCTCTATGGCGTGACCCGCACCTATTCCGATTCCGGCCGCTACCAGATGACCGGTGAGTACACTTACAAGGCCCGCTACCGTTTTGACAACGATTCGTCCCTCGTTACCCGCGAAGTGTTCCTGGACCGCGAAGTCATTCGCTGGGATTACATCCGCTTCCATATCAAGGGCGATACGCTCAAGCACAACCTGAAGAAGCTCGAATTCCGCGACCTGAACGATAACTGGCTCAATGCGCTCCAGGGCTTCGACAACATTCCTCCGGAACTCTACATTCGTGACAAGAAGGCTTCCGAAGAAATGACCAAGGAATACGAGCAGTCCAAGGGCAAGAAGAAAAAGTAAGCCCGAGGTAGCCTTATCCGCACCCATCGTTCTTATGCTATTATAGCCGTCCTTATCGCGGCTATTTTGCTGTGTTGCGTGCTCACGCTCATGCTTGGCAAGGTGAACTTTGGCTTTGCCGATTTGCTGAATGCGTTGGCCGGACCAGAGGGCGAGGACGTATCTCACAGGATTTTCTGGGGACTTAGGTTCCCGCGTATGATGGCAGCGCTCCTTGCGGGCGGTGCCCTGGCGGTGTCGGGCCTTGCCCTGCAGACCGTCTTCCGCAACCCGCTGTGCGGGCCGTTTGTGCTGGGCATTAGCAGCGGTGCTAGCCTCGGCGTCGCCCTGGCCTTGCTTGCCGGTATGGGCTTTGGGCACCTGGGGGTGCTTGGTGCCGCTTCGGCCGGAGCGCTCTCCGTGACCGTAGTCATCATGTTCATCGCGTCGCGCTTTTCGCAGAGTTCCGTGCTGCTGATTGCCGGCCTCCTCTTCGGGTATTTTATTGATGCGCTGGTGAGCGTGATTATCGCCGGCGCCCAGACAGAAAGCCTCGCTGTCTACGTTGCCTGGGGCTTCGGCAGTTTTGGCCGCCTCACCTTGGACGCCGTTTGGCTCTTTGTCGTTTCGGTCGTGGTTGGACTGGCGCTGGTGGTGGGTTCCGTGCGTTACCTGAACGCGGCTCGCATCGGTGACGATTTTGCCACGGGCCTCGGCATCAACGTGAAACTTGCCCGCAAGTGCGTGCTGCTCGGGGCGAGCATTCTCGCCGGAGCGTCGACCGCCTTTTGCGGACCGGTCGCCTTTATCGGTATCGCCGTGCCGCACCTGGCCTACATGCTTTTTGGAACCACGAACCACCGCATCTTGATTCCGGGCTGTCTTTGCTGCGGTTCGCTCTTTGCGTTGGTGGCCGGGCTGTTCCCGGTGAGCATCCCGCTGAACGCCATTCTGAGCGTGGTAGGTGTTCCTGTTATTTTGTATGTAATCCTGCGCGGGCCGAAGGGAAGGGGGGCGTAATGGACGAACCGCTTCTGCAATGCAGTGGACTTCGCGTTGGCTATGCGCCTGCACGCCGTGGCGAGACTTCGGTGGATGGTCTTTTTGGCGGATTGGATTTTTCCCTTGCGCCGGGAGAACTTGTCGCCTTGATGGGCGAAAACGGTTGCGGCAAGAGTACGCTGCTCAAGACTTTTGCTGGCCTGCTTTCGCCGCTCGCCGGTAGCGTGAATCTTTGCGGCAGTCCTGTTGCGGCCTGGGACGCACGCGCGAGGGCGCAGAAGGTGGCGCTGGTGCGGATGTCCGGCAGTGTGCCGGAACGCATGACGGTCCGCGACTTTGTGAGCATGGGCCGCTCGCCATACTCGGGCTTGTTCGACGGACGCTCCGCCGAAGACGAAAAGGCGATTGAACGCGCTATGGACTTGACGGACGTGGCCCGCTTTGCGGATAGGCAGGTGTCGGAACTGAGCGACGGTGAGCGAAGCCGTGTTTATTTGGCGGAAGCCGTGGCACAGCAGGTGAAAGTCTTGCTGCTCGACGAACCGAACGCCTTCTTGGACATCCCGCGCAGCCATGCGCTGTTCCGGATGCTCCGCGACCTTGCCGAGAACCGCAACATGGGAATCGTCGTGTCCACGCACTCGGTGGAATATGCGGAACGTTACTGCAAGCGCATCATGGTCATAGACAAGGGCGCTATTCGCGTGGCTGCGGCCGCGGAGGCGCGCTCCGACGGAAGCATGATGCGTTTGGCGCCGTTGTTTTTTGCCCTGCTTGCTTTGTGCTTTTGGGGCTGTACCGGTGCGCCGAAGTCGGCCGCAGACTCGGCCGTTACCGCTAGCGCGGATGCCCCGGGTGGCAAGCATTTCTTTTGGAAGGTCTCCGACGACAACTCCAGCGTATGGCTCTTGGGGAGCGTCCACTTTGCGGACTCCACGTTCTACCCGCTCGATGCGGTCATCGATTCTGCGTTCGAAAAAGCCGACGAACTTGCCGTTGAAATCAACTTGTCCGACGACGATGTAAACGAGGACGTGGCGCAACAAACAATGCGCCGCGGGATTTTGCCTCCCGGCAAGACTCTCGATGCTGTCCTCCCGAGAGCTGTCTGGAATTCCATCGACAGCATCTGTGCGTCATGGAATTTCCCGGTCGCAGGGCTCATGCAAATGCGCCCATGGCTTGCCGCGACAACGCTCAGCGTGGTGGCTATCCAGCGTGCGGGAATCAATCCGGAATATGGCATAGACGTTGTCCTCATGGACCGTGCGGCTACGGGCGGCAAGGCCATCGTGAGTCTTGAAACCGCCGAAGAGCAGGTGGACGCCATCTCGGATACGGACGATTCCGATTCCGCCGGAACGTACTACCTCAAGACGACTCTCAGGGAAATTTCGGAACTCGATTCGATGGTGACGAAGATGATGCGCGCCTGGAAAACGGGCGACGAGAATCTGTTGCGCGAAGTGATGAACGACGAGCCCGAAGATGCTTCGGACTCCGACAAGAAAATCAAGGACAATATCGATCAGAAGATGTACTTGAACCGCAACGCCAAAATGGCGGAGTCTGTCGCGAAGTTCCTCGCCGAAGACAGGAATGTGTTCGTGGTGGTGGGGGCGGCGCACCTGGTGCTTGAAAAAGACAATGTGGTCGAGCGCCTCCGGAAAAAAGGCCTGAAGGTCGAGCGCTTTTAAAATGCGACTTTGAAACGCCGCGGCTTAGCGGATATCTTTCGTGTTAATCCCGAGTCTGCCGAGCCTGTTGTACAGCGCGGTGCGCAACATCCCGAGTTTTTCGGCGGCGGTACTTACGGAACCACCGCATTCGCGGATTTTCGCCTTCAAAAATTCGCGTTCTTCGTCCAGTTGCTTTTCACGGAATTCCTCGTAGTCGCCGGCGACAGGGTAGGCAATTCCGTTTTCGGCAATCTTCACGGTTTCCGTTTCGTGCAGCGGAATTGTCTCGTCGATTTGCAAATCTTCGGCGTTGATGATGCCGGGGTCGGTAAAGCAGAGCGTACGCTGTATCGTGTTCTCGAGTTCGCGGATGTTGCCCGGCCAGCTGTGCGCCTGTAGCTTTTTCAGGGCGGCGTCGGAGAGCTTGTAGGGCTCACCAGCGGGCGCGTACTGGTGGATAAAGTAGTTGGCAAGGTCCTCGATGTCTTCGCGGCGTTCGCGTAGCGGCGAAAGCTGCATGGGAATCACGTTCAGGCGGTAGTAGAGGTCTTCGCGGAAGCGCTTCTCGCGGATTTCTTCCTTGAGGTCGCGGTTGGTGGCCGCAATGATGCGAACGTCGATATGGCGCGTCTTGTTCGCGCCGATGGGCCTGATTTCGTGATTCTGGATGACGCGCAGGAGCTTGACTTGCGCCTGCAGGGGCATGTCGCCGATTTCATCGAGGAAGATGGCGCCGCCGTTCGCGTCTTCAAAGAGGCCAATTCTCTCGTTCTGCGCTCCGGTGAAGGCGCCGCGGGTATGCCCGAACAGTTCGCTTTCGAAAAGCGTGTCGGGAATGGCGCTGCAGTTCACGGTCACGAACTTGTCGTACACGCAAGCGATGGCGCGGGCAATCAAGTCCTTGCCTACGCCCGATTCACCCTGGATAAGCACGGGGCCTGTATGCAGTATGGCGCGTTCCACCGTCTTGCGGAGGTTCTGCATGGCTTCGCTCTTGCCGACCAGGTGGCTCATGCGTTCGCGGAAGATTAGCTTGGCCCGGTTGATTTCCTTGAGCTTTGCAATCTTGCTCATCAAATGGAGCTTGACGGCGTCTGCGGTAAGGATGATATCGAAAAGGTTATTCGGGATGTCGGCGTACTTTTCGGTATCCTCGGCGTACACGAGAATCATGGTGTCCGGAAACTGCATCCGGATGGCCGCGAGGCTCGCCGTGTTCTTGCTGCCGAAGGAATCCAGGTCCCAGACGACGATGGGCGAGAGCGGTGCGCTTACGGAGGGGGAGGAGTGCACCTCGACCGAGTAGTTCACGGAAGAGAGCACGTCCAGGATGAACGAGGACGTTGCCGTGTCTTGCGAGAAAAGGTCGATCGAGGACATTTTAGTAGGATGTTATTTCCCGAGTTCCTTGCTGCGTTCGGTGCCGGCGACTACAGCCTTGATGAGGCTCGAGCGGAAGGCGCCTTCTTCGAGGGCGTCTACGCCAGCAATCGTGGTACCGGCGGGCGAGCAGACCATCGCGCAGAGGTCGCTCGGGCTCTTGCCCGACTGTTTCACGAGTTCCACACTGCCTTCGATGGTGCCGAGGGCAAGCTTGAGGGCGACATCGCGGGTGAGGCCGGCCTTCACGCCACCGCGGGTAAGGCCTTCGATAAACTCGAAGACGTAGGCGGGGGCACTACCGGAAAGTCCGGTGACGGCGTCCATGAGGCTCTCTGCGACGCGGCAGGTGACACCGATATTCCCGAAGATTTCCTCGGCGGCCTTGAGGGTCGCCTCATTGACGCCGTCCGTGGCGAGTGCCACGGTGCCCTTGCCTACGGTCAGCGGCAAGTTCGGCATCACGCGGAGCACCTGGTTCTTGGCGCCGAGAACGTCGACGAGGTTCTTGCGGGCCACGCCGGCCATGATGCTCACGAACGTCTTGGTGCCCTTGATGGCCTTGACGGCGTTCTTCCATTCGGTGGCGACGAGCTTGAAAATCTGCGGCTTAACGCAGAGGAAGGTAATGTCGGCCTTCTTGACGCCTTCCGCGAAGTTCTTGACGCGGACGCAACCGAGCTTGGTTACCGCTTCGGCAGCCTTGTCGCTCGGGTCAAAGAAGAAGATGGACTTGGGGTCGACTTTTGCGTTCAGGAGCCCGCGGAGGATAGCTCCGCCCATGTTGCCCGTGCCCGCGAAGAAAATTTTTTGGTTCATAACATTAATCCTTATATATAATCATCAATTATCAATTATCAATTAATTATCATCCGTTCATCGAATTCAGGAAATCCGTATTCGTCTTGAAGAGCTTGAGCTTGTCGCGCATGAACTCCATGATTTCCACGGTGGTCATATCCTGCAGGTAGCGGCGCAGCACCCAAACGCGGCGCATCTCTTCTTCGGTAAGCAGGAGTTCTTCCTTGCGGGTACCGGACTTGAAGATATCGATGGCCGGCCAGATGCGCTTTTCGGCGATGCGGCGGTCGAGCACGAGTTCCATGTTGCCCGTACCCTTGAATTCTTCGAAAATGACTTCGTCCATGCGGCTGCCCGTCTCGATAAGGGCAGTGCCGATGATAGTAAGGCTTCCGCCGTTCTCGATTTTACGGGCGGCACCAAAGAACTTCTTGGGGAGCTGCATGGCGTTGGCGTCCACACCGCCCGAAAGAATCTTGCCGGAATGCGGGATGGCGATGTTGTTCGCACGGGCGAAACGCGTGATGGAGTCGAGCAAAATCACGACGTCGCTGCCGTGTTCCACGAGGCGCTTCGCCTTTTCGAGCACGAGGCTTGCCACCTTGATATGGCGCCCGGGTTCTTCATCGAACGTAGAGGCGAGAACTTCGGCCTGGATATTGTTGCCGCGCGCGGCTCCCTGCTCCTTGAGCATGTCGATGAGCTTGCGCATTTCGGTCACTTCTTCGGGACGTTCGTCAATCAGGAGCACAATCAGCTTCACTTCGGGGTGGTTCGCGGTGATGGCCTTCGTGACGTTCTGCAAAAGGACCGTCTTACCGGTACGCGGCGGAGCGAGCACGATACTGCGCTGGCCCTTGCCGATGGGGGTAAAGAGGTTCATCAGGCGGGTGCTGTATTCCTGGCTGTCGAATTCGAGGTTCAGGCGCTCAATCGGGTGGATCGGCGTGAGGTATTCGAACGAGACGCGACGCTTCGTCTTCTCGGGCGGTTCAAAGTTGACCGTGTCGATGCGCAACAGCGCGAAGTATTTTTCGCCTTCGCGGGGCTGGCGCACCTGACCGGTGATGGTATCGCCCATCTTGAGGTCGTAGCGGCGGATGATGTTCTTGCTTATATAGATATCGTCTGGACCGGCGAGGTAGTTGTGCTCGGGGTTCCTTAAGAATCCGTGGCCACCGTCAGGAATAATCTCGAGGACGCCCTCGGTATAGATGGGGCAGTCTTCGCCGGTGATGGCGCTCAGAATGCTGTAGACAAGCGCCTGCTTGCGCATCTTCTTGAACTCGGCGATGCCAAGTTCTTCGGCCTGACGCTGCAATTCGAACATCGGGAGTCCGCGCAGTTCTTTCCATTTGGCCTTTGCCGCGGCCACCTTCTCGGGGTCGGGAGGCGGAAGCTGGATGGTCTCGTCGAGGAAATCGTCTTGCGGGAGGTTCCTGTTGTGACGGTTCTTGAACTTGTTGAACTTGTTGAATTTATTGTTGTTGAAACGGTTGTTCTGGCCGTTTTGATTATTCTGGTTGTTCTGATTGTTTTGGCCGTTCTGGTTATTTTGTCCGTTTTGGCCATTCTGATTGTTCTGGTTGTTGCCGCCGTTGTTCTGACCGTTATTCTGGCCATTGTTTTGTCCGTTGTTCTGACCGTTGTTTTCGCGGTTCTGCGGCTTATCGCCCTGTTCTCCCTTCGGAGCGTCTTTCGGGGCTTCCTTCGCGGGGGCGGCATCCGCTGCGGGGGCCGCTGCTGCGTTATTTACAGGTTCGGGTTTCGGAGCTTCCTTCACCGGGGCTTCTGCCGGTGCGGCATCTTTCGCGGGGGCGTTTTCTTGAACTTCGTCATTTTTCTTTGCGGGGCGTCCGCGCTTCTTTTTCTGGGGAACGCCTTCGGCTACTTCCACTTCGGGGACAATTTCATTTTCTGCGTCAGGGTTCTTCTTGGTTCTAGGCACGTTATGTATCCTTTTTTACGTTGTAACGGATTTCTTGACAGAATTGTTATGGATGATGGGGGAATAAATTCATTTGCCAGGGGCGCTAGGCCCGCTGAGAAAGAAAATGTATTGGGAATAAACCCCTTTCTCGGGGAGATGTCCATAAAATAGATAAAAAAGTCTTTTTTGTCATAAAAAAAGGGAACTGGAGCGAAATTTTTAAGAAAAAAAACTTTTGGGCTATACTGTGCTTGTCTTTTTGGTCCGGTCCGCATGGTCGGGTCCTACCGAATATCTATATTAATAATGTGGAATCTTTGGAACGTGTATTTGTCGCTTTGGGTAGCAACCTGGCTCCGCGCTACAAGCGCTTGGGCGAGGGGCGCGATATGCTGCGCCGCATTGCACGAGGTGGATGGCTCGAAAGCCCCATCTACGAGACTCCGCCCGTTGGCCCGGAGGGCCAGGGACCCTACTTTAACCAGGTCGTGAGTTTCTGGTATTCGGGAACGCCCGAAGGACTGCTCTATTATTTGAAGGGCTCCGAACTCCTTCTGGGCCGCAAGCCCCGCGGTCACTGGAATTCTCGCGAAATTGACCTGGATTTGCTGTATTTTGGCAACAAGACCATGGCTGGCCGTCCGACCATCCCGCATGTGGAAATCCCGAACAGGCAGTTCGTGCTTGTACCGCTCAACGACATCGCTCCCGACTGGCGCGACCCCATGAGCGGCAGTTCGGTCAAGGAGTTGCTCGCAGATTTACTTTCACGGGAAGACAAGATCCCGTTCCGCACCATAACAGGGGAGGAACCGTAATGCTGACCGAAAAAGGTGTCCATTTTTTGGCAATAGAAGGCGTCATCGGCGTAGGGAAGACCTCTCTTGCCCGTCTAATCGCAGAACGCTGGAATGCCTACTGTATCGAGGAAAACTACGAGGACAACCCCTTCCTGGAGAAATTCTACGAGAATAGGGAAGCCTACGCGTTCCAGACCCAGCTGTTCTTCTTGCTCGACCGCCACAAGCAATTGCAGAATTCGGCGCTCCAGAGCGACCTCTTCCACGACCTTCTCGTGAGTGACTATACCTACGACAAGGACCAGATTTTTGCCGCGCAGAACCTTACCAACGATAGCGAATACGCCATGTACGAGACGGTGTCGAAGGCCCTTAGCCGCGATATGCCCAAGCCCGACCTTGTCGTGTACCTGCAGGCGAGCATCCCGACTCTGCTGAGCCGCGTGAGGATGCGTGGCCGCGCCATGGAAAAGTCCATCGAGGGCAACTACTTGAAGGACCTGCAGGCCCGCTACGACCACCATTTCTGGCATTACAAGGATGCCCCGGTCTTGATTATCAATACGGACAACATCGACTTTGTCCACAACGAGAACCATCTCCAGATGGTCCTGGATGCCATTGCGGAATGTCCGCACCAGACGACTTATTTTGTTCCCGAAGGAAAATAAAGGTAAATACAATGCAAGTAATCCGTTCGATTGACGTTCTACGTTCTGTTTTGAAACCGCTCGCCATGCAGGGGCGTGTTCCTTAATCCCATCCAGTTCGGCAAGAACGAAGACCTGGACAAGTATCCCAAGCGCCTCGAGGCCGATGCCAAGCTTGCCGAATCCATCGGTGCCGATTTCGTGTTCGCCCCGAGCGTCGAGGAAATGTACCCCGAAGGCGACCCGCTGACCTTGATTCGCGACGAGTCCCTCGAAAGCATGTACTGTGGCGCCTACCGCCCCGGACACTTCCGCGGCGTGCTCACGGTCGTGGGCAAGCTGTTCCTGATTACCGGCGCCGACCACGCCTTCTTTGGCGAAAAGGACTACCAGCAGGTGTTCCTGATTGAACGCATGGTGCGCGACCTCAATTTCAACATCAAGATCCACCGCGTAAAGATTGTGCGCGACGCCTCTGGCCTTGCCATGTCGAGCCGCAACGAATACCTCTCCGACTTGGAACGCTCCCAGGCGCTGAGCATCATCGATGGCCTCAAGCGTGCCAAGGAAGTCTTTGACAAGGGAGAGCTGCGTATCGCCGTGCTCCGCGATCTTGTCATCAAGTCCATCCTTGCCAACCGCGGCCAGGTGCAGTACGTGGAAGTCGTGAATCAGAAGAACTTGCAGAAGCTCAACGGGGCGTTACGTCCCGAAGACAAGGTCGTCATCTTGGTGGCGGCATTCTTCGGCAAGACCCGCCTGATTGACAACATGGAACTGAACTAGCGCGCTACTTGCTTGTAGCCGTGAATACGCCGTCCCAGGTTTCGCCTTCGGCGACGGGCGGGTTCACCTTGTAGTTTTCGCAACGTGCGATGTAGACCGTGCTCGGGCAGGTCTTGCTGCCCGGATCGCGTTCCGGCAAGTGCGGCTCGTAGTCGAGGCACTGCGTGAATAGCGCTATGGCCTTGTCCCATTCCATGTTCAGGTAGGCGGCGCGGCCCTGTTCCCAGATTTCGACCAGCTTGCGGAGCTTGACTTCGTTTTCGCAACCGCTGCGTTCCAAAAGTTCGAATGTCTTGACGGGCTGGCTCTTGCCCACCACGCGGATGGTGTCGAGCGAACGGTAGATGTACTTGGTGTTGTCGAGATGGCTCTGCGTGTCTTCACTAATTTGTATGTACGCGCCGTACTGCTTGGCGGCACTTTCCAAACGTGCGGCCAGGTTCACGGCGTCGCCCATCATGGTGTAGTTCTTACGCATGGAAGAACCCATGTTTCCCGTCACGATGTCGCCCGAGTTGATACCGATTCTCATGTGCATGTCGTGCACCACCTTGGGCCAGCGGTTTCCTTCGGCCTTCCATTTCTTGCGGAGCTTCATGAGCTTGTTCTGCATGTCGATGGCCGTATCGCAGGCGTTCTGGGCATGGTTCGGCAGGGGCATGGGCGCTCCGAAGAACGCGATGATGGCGTCGCCTTCGTACTTGTCTAGCGTTCCCTTGTTCGCAAGCAAGGTATCGGTCATGGCGGTGAGGTATTCATTCAACAGGTCGACGAGCTTACTCGGGTCGCCGATTTTTTCGGAGAAGGTCGAGAAGCTTGCAATATCGGTAAAGTAGGCAGTAAGGTTGGATTTAGATCCGCCGAGGGTCGGCATGATTTCGCTCGTGACCATCGCGTCTATAAGTTCGGGCGAGATGTACTGCTTGAACGCGTTGTTCAAGAAGTTCTTTTCCTTGGATTCAAAGTAGAATTGTACAATCAGCGCGGAGATGGTCGACAGGAGTACCGTGAGAAGTTGCTTCGATACGCCGATGTATACGCCGTTCACGAAATAGATGTAGGCGACAATCGTGTAGGCGAACATCAGCGATACGCCGATGTATACGCCGTTCACGAAATAGATGTAGGCGACAATCGTGTAGGCGAACATCAGGATCAAGGCGAACGATATGGCGATGTAGCTCCTGATGTAGAGGCCGATGAAGGTACAGATGATGGCGAGTAGGATGACTATAGCTTGCTGGTAGTGCTCCTGCAGGAATACGATAAACTGGTTGTTCAGGATGTTCTGCAGGATGGTGGAGTGCACGAGCACGCCGGGGTAATGTTCTTCGTGCGGGCCTGACACAAAGTCGAACATGGCCGCCGCGGCGGAACCGAGGATGAATGTCTTGCCCTGGTAGAATCCCGGGTCTACGCGGTGCTTGAGGACGTCGTAATAGGAAAGGTGCTGGAAACTTCTCTGGGCGTCAATATAGCGACCGTACTTGTCGATGGGAATCCTCTTCACGTTACCGAAACGGATTTCTTCGCCTTTCTTGAGATTCTCGATTTTTTCTTCGGGCGTTTCGAGGATGTCTTGCAATACGTCGGAACTCAAGATGACCATGTTCGACTTCCACGCCTTCCTGTTGTAGTCGTAGCGGATGTCCATGTCCATCGCGAGGTGCGCGAGGTTGCCGGGCACAAGGTTCTTCAAGGTGTCGGCGTAAGCCTGGATGGTCGTCACGACGAACGGCGTGATGGTGATGTCGTCGTCTTCTTCGGTATCCGTGAGCACAAAGTGGTTCTCGTCGAGGGAATCCCTCTTGAGCGTAATCCCTTCCTCGATTTCCTTTTCTTCGAGCCCTTCGATTTCGTCAAAGACCTTCGGGTCCATGTGCTGGACGACAAGGGAGAGCTTGTCCGAGAGCGTCTGTCCTTCGAAGATGTCAAAAGAGAGGCTGCCATCTTCGTCCTTGGAGGCGATAATCTTGGACGAGACGTCGATGAATTCGGCGCTGCGCTTGCTTCTGGCCGTGTTTTTGATTTTTTCGGCGCCGGCCTTGAGCTTGTGTTGCAGCGAGACGAACATGGGGTAGGTGAATTTCGGGAAGGTCGTCTGCAACGCTCCGTCGTCGTCGCGGTATACGCCGAAGGGCTTGCCAATGTCGATGTACTTGCCCATCTTGATGACGACGTTCTCGGGCTTTTGGCGGTAGAGGTGCAAAACCGTCATCAGCGACATCGTCGTGTAGACATGGACATCCTTGTCTTCGAGGTCTTCGTTCAGTTCCTTGTTCGGGAAGCGGTAGAGCATGGCGACGTGGCGGACAACGCCGTCTTCGTCGGGGTAGGCGTTCACGGAACCGATGAACTTGCTCGCGTGCGCGATTTCGGGGAAGATGTTGTCGAGAAGGTCCTTGCTTTCGATGTATTCGGGATGGTCGATCTGGCTCAGTTCGAATGTGGAACTGTAGCCGATGGATTTTGCCCAGTCCAGCGAACTGATTGGCCTCCATTGCGATTCGTGCTTGTAGTTGCCCCATTCGCCAAAGTCATAGCACATGATGGTGTTGCCGTTCTGGTGGACGGCCGTGATGAGCATCGAATCGTAGTTGAAGAAGGAGTGCGTGCCTTCGAGGACGGCGGAATCGTTCACGAGAACGATGGCGTTTTCTTCCTTGAGGCGGTTCAGCAGGACCATGTTGTTGTCGGTCTTCTTCTTGCCGAAATCGGCCGTCTTGAACATGATATCGAAGCCGATGGCCGACGCTCCGCCTTCGGTCAGGTTCTTGGTGACGTCTGCATGGTAATCGCGTTCCCACGAGGTGTAGGGGCCGAGCTTGGTGAGGGAGGGTTCGTCGATATCGACGATAAGGATGTTTGGGTCGTAGTTGTCGGCAGCGACGACGCTGTTGTCCTTGTTTGTGTCGGTAATCTTTCCGGTTTTAGTCTTGAAGAAGAGGTCGTAAAAAAGGTATTCGAGGGATTCGGCGCCGGACCTTGCGAAATAGACGTTTGGATCCTGCACGTTTCCGAAAAAAAGGATGATAAAAACGAGGAGAGCCGATATGCAAACCCCGACAGAAAATTTCTTTATTTTTTTCGATACTTTTTTCTGCATAATCAAATTATAATAAAAGAGGTTAATCTATATTTTTGTAAGTAAATATTAAGGAGCGCATTTTGGCAGAAAAAAAAGGCAAATCGAAAAAGAAATCGAGCTCTAGAACTAGTGTAGAAAGGGGCGGCGAGGCGGAGAATCCGTTCTTTTGGCTTCTTTTCGGGTGGTTCCTGTTTGCCGTGGGCGTCATTTTGCTGCTGGGGTGCGTGAGTTCCGTCTATAGCGGCTCCGAAGGCAATTGGCTTGGCCCGTTTTTCGGCAAGATAGTTCCCGAGACCTTTACTTTTGTCTTTGGCCGTTTGCCGGTCATCTTCTTTACGCTTTCCCTGGTGCTGTGGGGCCTGTTTATCGCGCTCAAGAATCTCCGCGAGCGCCTGCTCAGCTTCAGCATCGGCATGACGCTCCTTACGCTCGACCTCTCTTGCCTCTTGGCATTGAAATCCTACGGCATGACTGGGCTTTCGCGCGAGGTGCTGTTCAGCAACGGTGGCGTGCTCGGGCAGTTCTTTATGCAGTACGTTTTTGTCTCGGTGTTCGGGACCGTGTCGGTCTTGGCGCCGCTCTTGATTTTGCTTGCTGTCCTCGGGCTTGTGCTTGTGCTTTCGTTCGGGCTTCGCCCGAGACATTTTGCCTTCTTGGCCAAGACGGCCAAGTGGTTCTTGTCGCTGTTCGGCAAGAAGGCAAGTGCTGGCGAGGGCGAAGCGACGTTGGACGGCCGCGATTCCAGGGAGTCCCGCGACAGGCGCGACATGCTGGTGGACGACAGTACGATTTATTCTGTTCCCGATGGCTACAACATCAGGGACAAGGCCGACATCAAGCCGTTCAAGGTGCGTCGCGGGCTGATGAATACGCTTGGCGGTGCACGTGGGGAATCTCCGGCGGATAGCTTCGAGAGGCCCTTGGCCGAGAATCCGTACGCTCCCGACGCGACGACGATGGCGCCTCCGGGATACCGCCGCGATGACGACGAGACTCTTGCTGCCGGCGCCCAACCTGCGCAAGCGCCTGCGGTTGACGACGGCGAAGATCCGGAAATCTTGCGCCTGGAACAGGAACTGCGCGACAACGAGCGCAACATGAGCGCATTGCAGATAAAGGAAATCCGCGACAAGATTGCCGAGATCAGGCGTGCCCGCGACTTGCTGAACTGGGAGAAGGCTCACCAGAACAAGATTGTGGTGAAGGGCGCCGTGCGTGGCGGTGAACCTGCCGCTCCTGGAGTTACCGCCGAAGAGACTGTTGTCGCTGGCGCCCAGGAAACGGAGGAACCGAACGACGAACGCACCCTTGCCGCCGAAGAAGCTTTTGGCGGGGAAGCCGCCTATGAAGAGGAATCCGGCGAGGATACGTTCATGCCCGAAATCGTCGGTGCCGACGAGGTGGACCGCGACCCGACTTACGTGCCGCCCAACCGCATCGGTACAGGCGAGTCTACGGGAATCCCGCAACCGGACCCGACCGTGCATTACGACGAGTATAGGGTGCCTACGGTCGACGAAATTCTGGATACGCACGAACCGCAGCCGGCCGACTATACCGAAGAGGAACTGAACGAAATCGGCCGCATGCTCGAAGAAAAGCTCGAGAACTTCAAGGTGAAGGGCAAGGTGGTTGGTTGCGAGACGGGCCCCGTGATTACGCGCTTCGAGGTGGAACCGGGGCCGGGCGTGAAGGTCTCTCAGTTCAGCTCGTTGCAAGATGACCTTGCGATGGCACTGAAGGCGACGTCCATCCGCATTTTGACGCCGATTCCGGGCAAGGGCGCTGTGGGTATCGAGATTCCGAACCGCAAAACGCAGACGATTTACGGACGCGACATCTTCGAGAGCGCCGCGTTCAAGCCGAGTCCCGACAAGATTGTGATGGCGCTTGGCAAGGATATTTCGGGCGAGCCGTTCGCGATGGATTTGGCGAAGGCGCCGCACTTGATGATTGCGGGTCAGACCGGTTCCGGTAAGTCCGTCTGCATCAACGCGCTTATGGCGAGCATGCTCTTTAGCAAGACTCCCGACGAGCTCCGTATGATTCTCGTGGACCCGAAGGCGGTGGAACTCAAGATGTACGAGAACATCCCGCACCTTTTGGCTCCCGTGATTACCAAGCCCGAAGTCGCCATCCAGGCGCTCCAGTGGCTGTGCTACGAGATGGACCGCCGTACCGAAGTGCTCGCGAAGGCGAAGGTGCGCAACCTCAATGGCTTCAACGAAAAATTCGATGCCGGCGAGCTCCCGGACGAGGTGCCCGAAGAAGATCGCGGTCACCGCATGGCGTTCATCGTCGTGATTATCGACGAAATGGCCGATTTGATGATGGTCGCGGGCAAGGAAATCGAAAAGAATGTGAGCCGCCTCGCTGCAAAGGCCCGTGCCGTGGGTATCCATCTGGTGCTTGCCACGCAGCGTCCGTCGGTGAAGGTGATTACCGGTAACATCAAGGCGAACCTGCCTACGCGTATCAGCTTCAAGGTGGCTTCCCAGGTGGACGCCCGTACGGTGATGGACCACGCCGGCGCCGAGAAGTTGTTGGGCCGCGGCGACATGCTCTACAAGGCCGTGAACGCTCCCGACCCGATTCGCCTGCATGGCGCGTTCCTCAGCGACGAAGAAGCCGAAAAGCTTGCCGACGCCTGCAGCAACCAGAACGTTTGCTACCCGCAGCTCGAAACCTTCGAGGTGGAGGGCGAAAGCGGTGAAGGCGAGGATGGCGAAGGCGGCAATGCCGCGATGAGCGAGAAGAAGGACAAGTTGCTGTTCGAGGTCGCCAAGTGGGCCATCGAATGCGGTAACGGACTTTCGACATCCGCCGTGCAGCGTCATTTTAGCGTGGGTTACAGCCGCGCGGGCAAGATTGTGGACCAGCTGTTCGGCATGGGCCTGTGCGCCCGCAGTACCGGCAACTCCAAGCCCCGCGCGATGCTTGTCGGCATGGACGAATTGATGCAGCTTGAACGTTCCGGTGCTTTCAGGTAACAGCTTCCAAATAAAGATTATTGACCAATGACCATGAAAGAATTTGCTCCTGCAAAAATCAATCTTTTCCTCGATATCATCCGCAAGCGTGAAGACGGTTACCACGACCTCGGGACCGTGTTCCAGACCATCGATGCCGGCGATACCGTTTCTGCGACCCCGCGCGAAGACGGGACTATCAACCTCACGTACAACAAACCGCAGGAATACCCGGTGGAATCGGACCTCGTCTACAAGGCGGCTGTTGCCTTGCGCGCCCAGGCGGGCAATCCGCTGCTCGGTGCGGACATCTACCTCGATAAGGTGATGCCTCTCGGTGCAGGGCTTGGCGGCGGTAGCGCCGATGCCGCAGCAACCCTTAGGTTGCTGAACCGCCTCTGGGAGTTGCGCCTGCCACCCACGGAACTGGAGCGCATCGGGGCTAAACTCGGTGCCGACGTGCCCTTCCTCGTCAGAGGCGGCACGGCATTCGCCGAGGGCATCGGCGAGAAGCTCTCGTTTATCGAGCCTCTCGACCTTCCGGCAGGGGAGGTCCTGCTGATTGCGACCCCGCATGACGCCGTCCCGACGAAGGACGCCTATGCGGGCGTGCCCAAGTCCGGCCCCGACCGCTGGGAAGCCTACAAGTCCGCCTGGGCTTGCGGGACCGAAGCGGAAAGGTCTTTCGGCTACAGTCTGCTGGATTCCGGCTCGTTTTTCAACGCTTTCGAGGTTTCCGTGTTCCCGAAGCACCCGCTTGTCTCTGCGATGAAGGACAAAATCCTCGACCTCGGAGCGCGGGTCGCCCTCATGAGCGGGTCCGGTGCGTCCGTGTTCGGCATCTTTACGGACAAGGCTGCTGCGGAAGCTGCTGCGGTCGCCCTCGAACCCTATGCGCGCTACCTTGCCTTGACCAAATTCTGGCATAATTAGTGCGTATTCGACGGCTTACCCTTTAAAAAAACACAAATTTTGCTATATTTGCCCCCACCATTGGGGTATCGTCAAGTGGTAAGACAACGGATTTTGATTCCGTTATTCGTTGGTTCGAATCCAGCTACCCCAATGAACTTTTTCCTTTATCCAAATGGAGATAATAAAATGGAACTCACAACGCTCAAAGCTACCTCGAGAGTGCTAGGTGCAAACCGCGACAACGCTCGTTTGCGTAAGGCTGGTCAGATCCCGGCCGTCTATTATGGTAAGGGTATGGAAGCGCTGAACATCGCCGTTAGCGAAATTGACGTGCGCAAGGTTCTCGCTCCGGGCAAGCGTTACACGCTTCTCGACCTTGAAATCGATGGCAAGGCTGGCAATCCGGCCGTCATCTACACCTACCAGAAGGACGCGATCACCCAGAAGATCACGCACATCGACTTCCTCAAGATCGCAGAAGACACCATGGTCAAGGTCCGCGTTCCGGTCAAGCTGAACGGCCTTCCGGTCGGCGTCAAGACCCAGGGTGGCGTTTTCTCTAAGGAAGCCCGCTACCTCGTGCTCGCCGCCAAGCCGGCTTGCATCCCGACGGTCCTCGAAATGGATATCTCCGATTTCGGTACCAACATCACGTTCTACGCCAAGGACTTCAAGCTCCCGGAAGGTGTGGAACTGGCCTCTGGTCCGCGTACCGTGATCTTCACGATTTCTTCCAAGTCCAAGAAGAAGGACGACACCGCTGCCGCTGCTGCTGAAGCCGCTCCGGCCGCTGCCGCCGCTCCGGCCGCCGCTCCGGCTGCCGATGCCGAAAAGAAGTAATCGGTTTCGATCAAGCTTTGAGAACCGTCGGACGAGTGATTGTCCGGCGGTTCTTTTAATTTACTACGTAAATTTCTACCCCGAGCGCCTCGGTCATGGGCAAAGGACTTTGCCCGCGACTCTCGGCTTGGCGGGGTTTTTATTATGCATTTTGGCTATATTTTGTACATGAAATTTTTGCTTGCACGATTGTTGCCCTGCGTTGTAATCGCGTGCCTGTGCGGATGTGCGGGCTCCAAGTCTAACGAGCCTGCGGCCCCTGCGGGGCCGGCGCCGACGGAATGCCCGGAGAACGCGAGCCTTTATGGACGTGGCTTGGCCGGTTCGTACCAGACGGCGTTGATGCTTGCGCAGCGCGGTATCGCGACTGCGCTTGATTCGGCGGTGAAAGCGGCAACGTCCTTGCCGGGCGCTACAATGCAGGATGCCGAGATGGAAAAACTCGCGCTTGCGGCCCAGGCCCAGCTGCTGTCGCGTCTCGAGAATCCCGAGAACGTTGGAATCGATACGGTGGTAGAAGACGCCGGCAAGTTCAACGTGTCCGCCTGCATGGCCAAGGCCAACGCGGCAATCCCGTTCCGCGGCAAGATGGCCGCCCTGCGCGATTCCGTCGGCCAGCTTGCCGCGGATGTTTCGGCACAGAC
>CADBLC010000080.1:0-1829 GCA_902795385.1 Fibrobacter succinogenes
CCCCGGTTTCGGCCGGGGGTTTCTTTTTTTCTAAATTTATGGGGCTAACAATTCCATTATGAGGATAAACACAAAATGGCAAGAGCTTTGATTATCGGTTGTGGCGCAGTCGCCACGGTTGCTATCAAGAAATGCTGCACGGCAAGCGAAGTGTTCAGCGAAATCTGCATCGCTAGCCGTCACCGCGAAAACTGTGAAAAGCTGGCGCAGGAATTGCGCCCGAATACGAAGACGGTCATTACGACTGCCGCGGTGGATGCCGACAAGGCCGAAAATGTCTCTAAGCTCATCAAGGAATACAAGCCCGACCTGGTGATGAACATCGCGCTCCCGTACCAGGACCTCGCCATCATGGACGCCTGCTTGGAATGTAGAGTGAACTACATGGACACGGCAAACTACGAGCCCGAAAACATCGACGACCCGGAATGGCGCAAGGTTTACGACAAGCGCTGCAAGGAACAGGGCTTTAGCGCCTACTTCGACTACAGCTGGCAGTGGGCTTACAAGGAAAAGTTTGAAAAGGCCGGTCTCACGGCTCTGCTCGGCTCGGGCTTTGACCCGGGTGTTTCGCAGGCCTACTGCGCCTACGCCCTCAAGCACCAGTTCGACACCATCGAAGAAATCGATATCCTGGACTGCAACGGCGGCGACCATGGTTACAAGTTCGCCACGAACTTCAACCCCGAAATCAACCTGCGCGAAGTTTCTGCTCCGGGCAGCTACTGGGACACCGACGAGAACGGCAAGGGCCATTGGGTCGAAATCCCGGCCATGAGCATCAAGCGCGAATACGTGTTCGACGAAGTGGGCAAGAAGGACATGTACCTGCTGCACCACGAAGAAATCGAATCGCTCGCCCAGAACATTCCGGGTGTGAAGCGCATCCGCTTCTTCATGACGTTCGGCCAGAGCTACCTCGACCACATGCGTTGCCTCGAAGACGTGGGCATGCTCAGCACGCAGCCCATCAAGGCCCATCAAGTTCCAGGGCCAGGAAATCGTGCCTATCCAGTTCCTCAAGGCTCTCCTTCCGGACCCGGCAAGCCTCGGCCCCCGCACCGTGGGCAAGACGAACATCGGTTGCATCTTCAAGGGCACCAAGGACGGCAAGCCGAAGACCTACTACCTGTACAACGTGTGCGACCACCAGGAATGCTACAAGGAACTTGGCAGCCAGGCTATCGCCTATACTACGGGCGTACCGGCCATGTGCGGCGCCATGATGGTGCTTACCGGCAAGTGGAACAAGCCGGGCGTACATACCGTCGAAGAATTTGATCCGGATCCGTTCATGGAAGCCCTCACCAAGTACGGCCTCCCGTGGAAGGAAAACTTCAACCCTGTTCTCGTTGACTAGAGAGACTCAGAGCAATGAAAAAATGGCGCATTGACGATTCCCGTGACTTGTACAATGTCAAGGGTTGGGGCGTGAACTTCTTCGACATCAACGAAAAGGGCCACGCGACAGTTCACCCGCTCAAGGAAGGCGGCCCGGACATCGACCTGTACGAACTCGTTCAGGAACTTTCGCTCCGCGACGTTTCCACTCCGATGCTGCTTCGCTTCCCGGATATCCTGGACAGCCGCATCGAGAAGATCAACGAGTGCTTCAACAAGTCCCGTCAGGAATACGGCTTTAACGGAAGCTACTACAGCATCTTCCCGATCAAGGTGAACCAGCAACGCGCCGTGCTCGAAGAAATCGTCAGCCACGGTAAGAAGTACAATATCGGTCTCGAGGCCGGTTCCAAGCCGGAACTGCATGCGGTGCTCGCGAACATGGACAATCCGGATTCGCTGATCATCTGCAACGGCTACAAGGACGA
>CADBLC010000080.1:1846-8937 GCA_902795385.1 Fibrobacter succinogenes
AAGAAGATTTTCATTGTCGTCGAGAAGATGAACGAGCTCCACCTGGTGGTGGAACTTTCCCGCCGTATCGGCGTGCGCCCCAACATCGGCATCCGCATCAAGCTTGCAAGCTCCGGCAGCGGCAAGTGGGAAGAATCCGGCGGATACCACAGCAAGTTCGGCCTCAACAGTTCCGAACTGCTGGAAGCGCTTGACTACATCAAGCAGGAGAAGATGGAAGACTGCATGAAGCTCATCCACTTCCACCTGGGTAGCCAGATTACGAACATTCGCCACATCAAATCGGGCCTGCGTGAAGTCTCGCAGTTCTACGTGCAGATTCGCAAGATGGGCATGAGTCTCGAATTCGTGGACGTGGGCGGTGGCCTCGGAGTCGATTACGATGGCACTCGCAGCTCTAACGCGAGCTCGGTGAACTACTCCATCCAGGAATACGCGAACGACGTGGTGTACGCCATGTTCGAAGCCTGCGAAAACGGCGATGTGCCGCACCCGAACATCATCGCGGAATCGGGCCGTGCTCTTGCGGCGCACCATTCCATTCTGGTGTTCAACGTGCTTGAAACCGCCGGACAGGCGTTCTTTGACGAGAATGCGCACGAGATTGACGACGACGCTCCCGATGCATTGAAGGATTTGTACGGCATCTATAAGGGACTTACCCCGAAGAACCTGCTCGAAAGCTGGCACGACGCCATCCAGTTGAACGATGACGTGTTGAACGGCTTCAAGGTGGGCGATTACGACTTGCCGACGCGCGCCATGTGCGAACGCCTGTTCTGGAGCATCGTGCGCAAGGTGGACCAGTTGGCGAAGGACTTGCGCCATCCGCCTTACGAACTCAGCGAACTCCCGCGTCTGTTGGCACAGAAGTACTTCTGCAATTTCAGCTTGTTCCAGAGCCTGCCGGACAGCTGGGGCGTGGACCAGGTTTTCCCGCTCATGCCTATCCAGCGCCTGAACGAAGAACCCACAGTCGAGACGACCATCCAGGATGTCACTTGCGACTCCGACGGAAAGATTGACATGTTCGTTCGCGGTGGCGACGTGAGCCGTACGCTTCCGCTGCACGAGCTCAAGAACGGCGAACCGTATTACATCGCGGTCTACCTCGTGGGCGCCTACCAGGAAATCCTCGGCGACTTGCACAACCTCTTTGGCGATACGAACGCAGTCCACATCGTCTGTAACGACAAGGGCGGCTACGAAATCGATAAGGTGATTGACGGCGAATCCGTGGAAGACGTGCTCGACTACGTGAACTTCAGCGACAAGGCGCTCGTGCGCACCATGGAAAACTGGGTGTCGCGCTCCGTGAAGGAAGGAAAGATTAGCCTGCAAGAAGGCAAGGAATTCCTGAACATCTATCGCGGCGGCCTTTATGGGTACACGTATCTGGAGTAATTGGCATTGGTGGTTCGTTTGGAGAGACTGTGGAACGGAATAGTCGACAGATTGCTGTATTGCTTGCGACTTACAACGGCGCAAGGTTCCTGAAGGAGCAGCTCGAATCGCTGTTCCGGCAGACCTGCGAAGATTTCCATCTGTACGTCCGCGACGACGGCTCTACCGATTCCACGCTCAAGATTCTTGCCTCTTTCATGCAGTTGCATCCCGGCCGTATTACCCTGGTGGGTGACGGCGAAGCGCATTGCGGTGCGGCGCAGTCCTTTATGCGCTTGCTGGAATCCGTGGAATCCGACTACTACATGTTCTGCGACCAAGACGACTTTTGGCATGCGACAAAGATCGAGAAGACTGCCGGCCACATGTGGGACATAGAGTCCCGCGCTTGCCGCGACAAGGTCTGCACGACTCCCGTTGTTGTATCGACGGACCTGCGTGTTGTCGACGAGAACCGCGACCTCATCAAGGAATCGTTCAATGCCGACCTCAAGATAGACGTGTTCCGCAAACATCCGCAGATGCTGTGCGTGAGGCACGTGGTGACTGGGTGCGCGATGATGTTCAACCGTGCGGCGCGCGATGCGGCCATCCCGATGTCGCCCTATGCGACGATGCACGACGAATGGGTGGCCCTCTGTGCGCAGTTCCACAGCGGCTGGGTCTCGGTGGTGGACGACGTGACGATTGATTACCGCCAGCATGGCTCCAATACGCTTGGTGCGGGCGCTGCCGCGAAGGGCGTCGTCAGCCGTGCTGCGTCTGGCAGTGGGCGTAAGGCCTTCTTTGCGATGGCCAGACTGCTCCGCAAGGAATTCGGTGTGTCGTTCCCGCGCTTTTTGCTCTACAAAATTTTATATAGTTGGTTGTAGATATGCGTAGCGTCTGCATGGCCACCTACAATGGCGAAAAATATATCAGGGAACAGCTGGACAGCGTCCTTCCGCAGTTGCGGGACGATGACGAACTGGTTGTTTCGGATGACGCTTCGACGGACTCGACACTCACTATAGTCAAAAGCTATAACGATCCTCGTATCAAGGTCTTCCATAATACGGATCACGGTGTGGCGCATAATTTTGAAAACGCCATGCGGCATGCGTCGGGCGACATCATCTTTTTTGCCGACCAGGACGACGTTTGGCTCCCCGGCAAGCTCGACAAGATGGAAAAGTTCTTGAAGGACGGCGGCTACGACACCGTTTTGTGCAACTGCTCCCGGACCGATGCCGATTTGAATATTGTCAAGGAACGCCATTACGACAAGGACTGGCCCATGAAAAAGTCCCTTTTGCGCAACCTTGTCAACAATTGCTGGCTTGGCAGTTGCATGGCCTTTACCCGCAAGGTGAAGGAAGCGTGCATGCCGTTCCCGCCCAAGGCGGTGGCGCACGATCTCTGGGTTTCGTACTATTCCCAGAAGCATTTCAGGTGTGGATACCTGGACGAAGTGCTCCAACTGTACCGCCGGCACGAGGGAACGGTGTCGTTTACGGGCGGCAAAAGCCGGAATAGCCTGTATTTCCGGGTTTCGTACCGCTTATACTTGGCCTGGCACCTGTTGTGGGCTTAGTTATTTTGTTATATTTTTCTTATCTATGTTGTTCGCTAAAATCAGACAGTTCCTAACCGGTCAGAAGACTATCGAGGAAAAACTCTTCTGGGGAATATTGCTGTTCTCGATTTTGGCCGCGGCTATTTCTACCGTGTTCACGTTTCTTTTTGAAGGTTTCGGCGGTTACGCCGGGATCCTCAGCTATATTGCTGTTCTCATGCTTATGGTCGTCGGTATTATTGCCAAGAAAACGGGCAGGATATCGACTTGCTATTTTGCGGCTTGCGTTATCTTGAACGTTTTCCTTTTCCCGCCACTCTTTTTTGAATGCGGGGGCTTTGAAAGCGGTATTGTATTGAATTGCTTTATGGGCATATTCCTATGCACGCTGTACAACCACAAGAAGCGCCGTTTTATTTTGGTCCTTATTGCCGTTTGTGCAAACGAGATGGCGTTTTTCTTGGCCAAGGCTTTTCCGGAATGGGTGAATAAGCTGAACCCCGATATGGTATGGCTCGATTTCTCGTCGAGTTTCCTCTTTATGGCGGCGGCCCTGTATGCGGGTGTCGTTTTCTTGCTCAACATATTCGACCGGGAACGCCGCGAGAGGGACGTGCTGATAAAGAAGCTGGACTTCTATTCAAAGCGCGACCCGCTGACCAAGCTCTTTAACCGCAGCTATTTTATCAATTACCTCGACAAGATGATTTGGCCGGAACGCAAGGGCTTTTATATGTTGAAGTTCAGCGTAGACGACTTCAAGAGCATCGTGGATGAGCATGGCCATGAATTCGGCGACAAGGTCCTTTGCGGTGTGGCCAATGCTGCGATGGCGATGAGGATGGTTGGCCAAGGCGAATGTGTTGTTCGTTATGCCGACGAAGATTTTATCCAGCTGATTTATGCACAGTCGTTTGACGAGGGCTTGCAGAGAGCGGAGCAGCTGCGCAAGAGTGTCTCGGAAATGGAATTCGAAGATCATCCCGAAATCCGTGTGACGATCAGTGGCGGTTTTATATCTTGTACAAATGAAACCTTCTATCACCAGAACAAGATGCTCTGTGTTTTGGACCAGTTGCATGATTTGGCAAAGTCTCGTGGCAAAAATCAGATTTGCCTGAGAGAATAAACTATATTTTTGTTATGTTACACGAAATAGGACCCCATAAACTCTATAACGAGTTTAGGAAGCAGGCCCCGAAACCAAACGATTTTCTCGTTGTCTATGTCGGGGATAAGAGTTTACTCAAAAAAAATGGTGAATCGTACGAAATCCCCAGGGTGGCGGATTTCAATCGCGAAAGTATCCCGTGCCATTACCTTTTTAGCATAGACGATGCTTCGTACTTTTTGGCGGAGTCCTATGTTTCCAAGACTTTGGCCGATGCCATGCCCGAAGAGTACGTGTTTTGCCCAACGCGCACCTACCGCTACATGGGTGACCCGCTTTTGCGTTTGGGTGGGGCTACCGCGGCGCATATCGCTCATTGGGAATCTTTGAACAAGTGCTGCGGCCGTTGCGGGAACATTACCGTACGCAGCGACAAGGAGCGTGCCATAATTTGCCCCAAATGCGGGAATACGGTGTACCCGCGCATATCGCCGGTTGTAATCGTGGCGGTGCGCAACGGCGACAAACTCTTGATGGCCCATAACATTGACAACCCGAATCCGCGGCTCTTCTTGATTTCGGGATTCGTGGAAATAGGCGAGAGCCTGGAACAGGCCGTGCACCGCGAGGTTATGGAAGAGGCGGGCCTGCGCGTCAAGAACATTCGTTACTTCGGTTCGCAGCCGTGGCCTTTTAGCGATTCGCTTATCGCGGGCTTTACCGCCGAACTCGACGGGGACGACACCATCCACATGCAGGCATCCGAGCTTTCCGAGGCCCTGTGGGTCAAGCGCGAGGATATTCCCGAGTACGAGACCGACGTGAGCATCAGCTGTTGCCTCATCGAGAACTTCAGGCGGGGTAACTAGCCGCGCGCTATCCTAGCCGTTCTTACCTGCGGTCGCTAACTACTAATGACTAGTGACCAATAACCATTTTTCTATATTTACATGCGATGAAATTACCTGTCGTATGTATTATTGGACGCCCGAACGTAGGGAAGTCTTCGCTCTTCAATCGCATACTGGGCCGCAGGGCCGCAGTTGTCTCGGACCGGGACGGCGTGACGCGCGACCGCCATTACCAGAATGCGAACTACAAGGGCCATGAGTTTACCGTGGTCGATACGGGTGGGTTCTTGCCTGACGATTCCATCGACGTGCTTGCGGACAGCGTCCGTACGCAGATTTTTAACGCGGTCGAGGAATCCGACCTCGTGCTCTTTATGGTGGACATCCGCGTCGGCATCACCAAGCTCGACCAGCAGTTCGCACGCCTTGTGCATAAGCTCGACAAGAAGGTGATTCTTGTGGCGAACAAGAGCGAAAACCTCGGCGACCGCCAGGAAAGCTTCGAGTTCCTTAAGCTCGGCTTTGGACAGCCGCGCACGATTAGTGCGCTTACGGGCTATGCCTGTCTCTCGCTCTTGGACGAAGTTGTCTCTATCCTCCCGACGCCCGTGCGTGGGGAACGTCGCGAAGAACGTCCTATCCGCTTTGCGATTCTCGGACGCCCGAATGCGGGCAAGAGCACCCTGCTGAACCGCCTGCTGCGCCAGGAACGTGCCGTGGTCTCGGATATTCCCGGTACCACCCGCGATTCCATCGACTGCGACTTTGTGGTGGACGGCCAGAAGTTCGTGGTTACCGATACCGCGGGCCTCCGCAAGAAGGCGAAGGTGGAGGATGAAGTCGAAGTATTTAGCAACATGCGTACGCTCGAAAGCATCCGCCGATCCGACCTCTCGGTCTTGATGGTGGACTGCACCCGCGGCATGGAAGTGCAGGACTACCGCATTATTACGGAAATCCGTAAGGCGGGCAAAGGCCTTATTGTCGTTTTGAACAAGTGGGATATCCTCCCGAACAAGAGCGACAAATCCTTCGACCATATGGTCAAGGAATTCCTGGAACGCGAACCGATGCTCGAGTACGTGCCTATCCTTTCCATCAGTGCGAAGGAGGGCCAGCGCGTGGGCCGCGTTGTCCAGGCTATCGAGACGGTTTACGCCAACTGCCGCCGTGTGCTTGGCCGTGACCGCGTGGCCGAAAGCTTTGCGAACTTCTTGCAAGAAAAGAGCCCTCCGAGCCGCAGCGGCAAGGTCGTCTCGCTTACCCGCGCCTGCCAGGTGATGGTGGAGCCGCCCGTAATCGCTATCGAGACGCGCACGCCGGATTTGGTGGACGAATCGTACAAGCGATTCCTGCTCAAAAAGTTTTATGAGGAATTCCAGCTGCAGGGGGCTCCCTTGCGCTTGAATTTCGACCGTAAGTTAACCCTTAGAAAGGATGAAGAACTTGAACAGTTTACTGAGTCTTCCAATAGCGTACTTGCTGGGGTCAATCCCCAGCGCCATATGGATCGCAAAACTCGCGAAAGGTAAGGACTTCGACATTCGGGACTACGGTTCCAAGAATGCCGGCCTCACGAATACCTTCCGCGTGCTCGGCTGGAAGCCGGCGCTCCCCGTGGTGTTCATGGACTTGCTCAAGGGTTTTTTCGGACCGTGGATTGCCATGAGGATGTGCGAATCGCAGGTAGCTGCCGGCGGTGCGGACTATTCCCACTGGGTGCCGCTTGTTGCGGGCCTCCTCGTGATTCTTGGCCATAGCTTTACCTGCTTTGCGGGTTTCCGCGGTGGCAAGGGCGTGCTGGCCGCACTCGGCGTGTTCCTCGCGCTCTGCCCGATTACCGCGCTTTCTGCGTTTGGCGTGTGGATTGTCCTCACGGCATCAACCAAGTACGTTTCGGTGGGTAGCATCGGAGCGTGCGTCGCGCTCGGCGTTTTTGCCGTGATGGGCTACCTCAAGTTGCCCTTCCCGCCCGACGAAATCAACCTCGGGCTCATGATTACCTGCCTTTTGGTTGCAGTTTTCGTGATTGTGAAGCATAAATCCAACATCAAGCGCCTTTTGAACGGCACCGAGAACGGATTTGGCAGCAAAAGGAAAACCCCGAAGGCATAAATATTGTAGATTGTTAATATGAGACGAAAGAACGGTGCTTCGCACCTACAGACGA
>CADBLC010000081.1 GCA_902795385.1 Fibrobacter succinogenes
ATGAAGAAAGGAGACAAGAAGCCGCGGGCGCCTACTTCGGCTACATTACCGATACGACCAAGGTGTACGTGGCGAATGCTGCGGACCGCGACAGGTACCACGCCCCGATTGGGGATTCCGCCATCACCAAGATGGGTGTGACGATTTTGATTGACTCCCTGGAAGGTGCGCATGGCGGTACCTACGACCCGTATTCCAAGACCATCTTCGTCTTTGGTGGTGCGCGTATTGTGCAGATCAAGCCCGAACTCAAGAATGGGAAAATGACGGCGAGGGTTGTTGCCTTTATTGACCTGCGTGACTATTTCTTTGACGAATCCTACAGCTCCCTGACGGTTCCCCGTACCAACGACCATGTGGGCTGGCGCTTGGACCAGGGTACGGTCGACGGCATGGGCCACCTCTTTGTAGCTAGCAATACGGGTCACCTTGTGTTCGTGGACTACGCGGCGAACCCGAACAAGCAGATTAACGACAACGTGCTCGTGCACCTGCAGTGGATTGATAACTACCTCGACGACCTGGCTCCGCTTTCGGGCGTGGGCGTGATAAGGACCGATGCCGAATCTGGCGAGGACGAAGAAATGTCGAGCGGTATGAACTACAGCTGCTCCATGGTCCAGTACTCGTCGAGCAGCTCGGGCAATACCAATTCTTCGGGCAATACAAATTCCTCGGGTAACAACAACTCCTCGGGTAATAACAATTCCTCGGGCAACAACAACTCCTCGGGTAATAACAATTCTTCTAGCTCCGTGCGCTCCAGCAGTTCCGGCCCCGTGCTTTACTCTTCGGGCAACTACGGCTCCAGCGGCAATAACGGTTCTTCTGGCAGCAATGGCTCCAGCGGCAGTAACGGTTCTTCTGGCAGCAACGGCTCCAGCGGAAGCATCGGTAACTCCAGCGGCAACAACGGCTCCAGCGGCAGTAACGGTTCTTCTGGTAGCAACGGCTCCAGCGGAAGCACCGGCAACTCCAGCGGTGGCAACAATAACGGTTCCTCCAGCAGCGGTAACCAGGGCTCTGGCCAGGAAATCGCTCTGAACTCCAGTTCTTCCAGGACCTATGCCGGCTTTACCGATTACGACCTGAGCAGCAGCGGTGGTCTCGACTTCTACCCGTCGCAGGACAAGTTCGACGATGGTGACAAGGTCGTGTCTGAAACCGTGGTGCTGGTTCCTGTTGATTCCGCCAAGGGAACTCCGGGTACGGTTACCATTGGCGACAACACATACCTGGTCGAGAACAATCCCAAGGGCACTGAACTTGACCTGCGCTACAACGCCAATATCGACTCGGCTCAGGTGGGCCAGGTGATTGCGATTACGCTCGATTCTGCGCAGGTTGCCGAGATATTCGGTTCTGCCGATTCGCTCACGTTCGCGACCGCGTCTAACCTGACGATTATCGACCCGTCTAACCCGAACCCGGGCGACACCATCAAGGTGGGCAACGACGGCTCCGTGACCATCTGGGTGACGACGAGTACGCCGGTGGACGGCGGTACCATCATTGTCGCGGGCCCCGACGGCAGGGTTATCATTATTGACAACATCAACTTCTACGACCCGATTCCGGATGCCGACAAGGGCTACATCAAGGATTCCGACGGTGACGATGAACTCGACTTCTTGGAAATCGTCTTGAAGGATACCCTGGAAGCAGGCCTGAGCGTGTACTCCGTGGCCTTGGTGGTGAACGGCGATACGCTGCAGGCGTCCGACGTGCCGGAACTCGGCATGATCACGCAGCACCAGAACTCTTACGAGTCGAAGAAGGTGAACACGATTTCGCTTAGCGTCGCCGACCTGAAGCTTCCGGAGAAGTTCCCGACCGACGCTTACGCCATCATTACCTACGCGAACGCGGATGGCGCCCATTACCAGCGCACGGTGCCCGTGGTGGAAATCGGCAGCCGCATCATCGAGTCGGCGCAGGCTATCCGCAACACGCACGGCAAGGACTCCCTGTTCATCAAGTTCAACGTGGACGTGATTCCGGCCGACCTCTCCGAACCGGAGATGATCGTGATGCTCAAGCAGAAGGCCAAGCGCTTCGGCTTTGTGGGCCAGATTTCCAACGTGTACATGCCCACCAAGAACATCGTGATTCTCGTGGGTGATTCGCTCGGACTCCTGGGCGACTTGAAGGACAGCGTGTCGCTGCATCCGGCGGTGCAGTTCCACAACCTGCCGTACATCACGTCGGATGAATACGAACGTGAAGTGCCGGTAGAGGTGATTGACCGCCTGCCCGCGGTTAAGAATGTTGAATACTGGGATACCGATGGCGACGGCACGCTCGACAAGATCGTGACGAACTTTAGCGGCAAGCTTACCTCCGAGGAAGTGGCCATGCTCTACATGACCTACCCGTGGTACAGTGACCGCGGCATGCTTATCCAGCTGCAGGCGAGCCCCGATGACTTTACGTTGTCGAGCGACTCCACGAGCGTGAGCTGGAACGTGTTCGCGACGATGAAGATTGCTACCGGTGTGACAAGCATTAGCGAAGACCTGCCGCAGGCGACCGTGTACACTTACTACAAGGTGCTCGGCGAAACGTTCGTGACCGAAGACGCGGCCCCGCTCGTAGACAAGATGGCGCCTGTGATTGCCGGCGCTACGCTGGACTACGGCAAGAAGGCGGATACGCTCCTGGTGCGCTTCTCCGAACCGGTGCTGTTCAAGAACCTCGAAGGCAGGGACTTCTTCAGCTACATCCACGGCAAGGATACGATCGACCTGTTGCCGACCCGCATCGAGTGGGCCCAGGACGGCAGGAGCGCGAAGCTCATCTTGGATGGCGGCGTCTCCACGATTCTGCCGGGTGACTCTTTGATGATTGTGAAGGGTGCTAAGGACAACATCCGCGACAACTACGGCAACATTGCCGGCGAAAGGCCGTCTGCCGTGATTATCGGCGGCCTGCTCAACCACCTTGTCGAGGCCACCAAGATGGGATCGTTCGACGTGAACGACGACCGCATTGTGGCGGAAGACGACTCCAACAGCTACACGCTGAAGACGGTCAGCTCCGTGAACCTGCGCTACATGCCGGGCTCCACGACCAAGGAGGATTTGGAGAAGGAAGGCTCGTTAGGACAGTTGGTGCAGTTGGGCGAACGCTTTGTGCCGCAGCTCCTTGACCGTGCCCAGATTTCTGCCGACGGTACGGTAGACCCGTCCGTGCTCGATTCCCTCGACCCGTCGAAGGTGTACATCACGTTCGTGGTGAACTACTACGACCACCTGGGACAGTACGTGAACGACACGACCATCATGGTGCCGTGTAACAGCCCGAAGTTCGGTGGTAACTGCTTGAGCTCCGACCAGAAGGTGTTCGTGAACTGGAACTTCAAGGACCACACCGGCCGCTTCGTGGGTTCCGGCATTTACATGGTGCAGTTCAAGATGGTCGTCCGTTACGAGGAAGAGATCAAGGATAAGTGGGGCGTACGCCGCAAGAAACACAAGAAGTAGCGATGAGCATGGGCTCCGCCCTTTGAGTGAAAAAAGCTCGACTTGAAAGTCGGGCTTTTTTTTGTGAAATGTGTGAATGCGAAAAAGCCCGGCGTTCTGCCGGACTTTTTCTAATGTGAAATGAGTAGTAGTTACTTGTTAATCGCTGCCAAGAAAGCGTCTTTTTTCTCTTGGAGGAATTCCTTGCTGTTGTACTTGCGGATACGGCGGAGTGCCTGGTCACGCAGCTGACGGACACGTTCGTGAGAGATGTTCATGGATTCGCCCACCTCGCGCAACGTCTGCGGGGCTTCCTGGTTGATACCGAAGATGCCGGTGATGACCTTCGCTTCGCGTTCGGGGAGCTGTTCCATCAAGTCGCGGGCCAAGGCCTCGACGCTCTGGATTTCGGAATCAGCTTCCGGGTTCGATGCAGCGGTATCGGGCAAGACTTCGGCGTAGGTGGCCTTGGAGTCTGCCTTGAGCGGGCTGTCGAAAGAAACGCCGCGCTGTCCGATCTGGATGAGCTCGCGGATTTCTTCGTTGATTTCCTTACCGCGGGACTGTTCGTGCAAAGCCTTGCGCACGCGGAGGTGCTGGTTTGCCGGCAAGCGGATGAGGTTGCCCTGCTCGTTGATGGCACGGGTAATGTAAGCCTTGATCCACCACACGCCATAGCTGATGAACTTGAGACCACGGTCGTATTCGAACGATTCGATAGCACGGACAAGGCCCATGGCGCCTTCGCTCACGAGGTCCGGAAGCGGGATGGGGCAGCCGCGGTACTGGATGGCCACCTTGAGAACGAATCTCATGTTGGCAGAGATCAACTTCTTGCGGGCAATTCTATCGCCTTCCTTGGCTCTTTTGAAAAGAATCTGTTCTTCTTCACGGGAAAGCGGTGCGGTGCGTCTAATGTCTTCTAGGTAACGTTTGAGAGTAGTGTCTGTCGAATCGATATGCATTGTAATTCCTTGCCCTCTAAATATCGCTTTTTTTATTAGCAAGTTGTGTGCCAAAAGTGTAAAATTTTGCCGCTCAATCGTTAACGTGCTGTTTTTGAGACGAAATCGGGGGGTGGCAGTGGCCTAAAATATAGAAAAAACGACTGTTTTGTCATGTAAACATTACAAATGTCATTAAATTATAACAAAATGAAACAGAAGGCCTATCGGAGGGTCTTTTTTACAGTCTGCGCCTGCCTCCTTTGCATTTTTCGTATATTTTGCGCGATATGTCAATTAAAGAACCTGATCAATCTGTTTGGAACCGCTTCTGGCAGAAAAAGAACGACATGGACAAGGTTTACCCTTCGTCCCCCTCCGTCTTGAACGCCATCAAGAAGAATTTCAAGCTCGAAGGCCTGAAGGTGTTGGAAGTCGGTGCCGGAACCGGTCGTGACAGCGCTGAACTTGCTCGCCTGGGCGCGGATGTGTACGTGCTTGATTTTGCTGAGAATAGCTTGAAGATTGTCGATGCTTTGCGTGCCAAGGAAAACCTTTACGACAATTTGAAACTCGTCCGCGGCGATGCCTTCAAGGCTCCCTTCCCGGATTGCACTTTTGACCTGGTGTTCCACCAGGGGCTTGCTGAGCATTTCAAGGATTCGCTCCCGCTTATCCAGGAAAACTACCGCATTTTGAAACACGGCGGCTGCTGTCTTTGTGATGTCCCGCAGACTGTCCACCCGTACACAGTGATTAAACACATCCTGATTGCCATGGACAAGTGGTTCGCCGGCTGGGAAAAGCAGTTCACCATGTCGCAGTTGAAGAAGCTCATGAAGGATGCCGGGTTCAAGTGCGAGTATGCCTATGGCGACTGGATGCGCCCGAACCTGTTCTACCGCATGCTTCGCGAGTTCGGCTTTAAGGTGGGTGTGGAACTGCCCAAGTACCCGCTTCAAGGGACGGTTTACCAGAAGGCGAAGGACGCCATCCTCGACGCCCTCAAGTCGGTGCCGGCCATGCACTACACGCAGCTCTCTATCGGAGTGATTGGCCGCAAGCCCTAGTTACGGAACAAGATGGACGCGAGGCTTAAACAACACGCCGTGTTCGCGGTGAAACTTGTGGTGACGCTTGTCCCCGCGTATTTCGTGTACAAGAACATCGTGAGTGCGCCTGACTGGGACGTGGGCGACTTGTTCCGCCTTTTCTCGGTGGACAGCGTCAAGCCTTTCGTGCTTGCGCTGGTGTGCCTCGCCGTTTCGAACTTTACCGCGTGCCTGCAGTGGAAACTGCTTCTGGAACGCCAGGGAGTCCACTTGACGTACGGGCGCCTGCTCAAGCTGTACTACGTGGGGCTGTTCTTCAACAACTTTATGCCCGGCAATGTGGGCGGCGACGTGAAGAAGGTCTACGACATCCGCATGCAGGGCGGGCAGGATAGCGTTGGCGCAGGTTTTACGGCGACGGTGTTCGACAGGCTTTACGGGCTGTTTTTCGTTACGATTTTCACGCTCGCCATGGGCGCCCTGTTCTTTGCGTACGACGATGCGCAGCGTGCTTTCTTGTGGCCTTCGGTTTGGATTTTCCTTGGATTCTGCACGATGTTCGCGGCCCTGTTCAGCAGGCGCCTGGGTAACCTTTGCTGCCTCGCCATGTCGAAGGTGCTGCCCGGCCGTGTGCAGGAACGCGTCATCCACATGTTCAACCGCTTCAGGGATTTCCGTTCCGTGAAGCTGTGGATTCAGATTTCGCTCTTGTCGGTGGCGACGCAGTCGTTGAGAATACTTGTCCACTATTTTTGCGGTATCGCGGTGGGCGTCGCCCTCTCGATTTCCTGGTACTTTTACTACATCCCGCTGGTGGCTATCGTGAGCGCGCTCCCGATTTCCATTGGCGGTTTTGGACCGCGTGAATTCCTGGCGCAGTCGCTGTTTGCCCGTGCGGGCGTGGCGAGCCTGGAATCTGTAGTGATCCAGTTGCTGGCTTACTTTGTAAGCCTGCTGCTGAGCCTGTTCGGTGCATTTGCCTTCTTGCTCGGGGGCAAACCGGAAAAGGCTCTCGACAAGGCCGGGTAGCCTGTCCCTTTCTAGATGTGGCCGCCCCGCGGGCGGCGTTCCATAGAGGTTGTTATGGATGTGCAAGGCATCCTGGAAGGTCTCAATAGCGACCAGAGGGCGGCCGTGCTTCACGACCACCGCAAGGGCGCTCAACTCTTGATATTGGCGGGAGCCGGTTCCGGAAAGACGTCCGTCTTGACCAAGCGAATCCAGTACCGCATCGCGATGGGCGTTGAACCCGAGAAAATATTGGCGCTCACCTTTACCGCGAAGGCTGCCGCCGAGATGCGCGAGCGCGTGCAGAAGCTTTTCCCCGATGCGGGAGTGCGCCTGTGTACGTTCCATTCGCTTGCGCTGTTTATGTTGCGACAAAAGATAGGCGGCAAGTTCGCCTACGAGATGGTGGGCTTCCGTAAGGCACCCGTACCGCAGGAATCGTCGGGCCGGGAATTTTTGGAAGACCTTTCGCGGTTGAGGATTCCGCCTTCGCAGCTGAACCGCGAGGAACTCTTTGCCGACACGCACCCGTCCAGGCTGAAGTCGAAAATCGAGGAGCTGCGTTGCGGCGTACTGGAGTCGGGTGCCGTGGTGTTCGAAGACCTGATATACCAGTCTATTAATTTGTTGGAAACCTGCGCGGAGGCGCGGGACTACTTTCGCTCGATGTGGTCCGAGATAATGGTGGACGAGTACCAGGACATCAACCCTTCGCAGTACCGCCTTGTACGCGCCCTGCTGGGCGACCGCAGGGAACTGTTCGTGGTGGGCGACGACGACCAGGCCATATACGGGTTCCGCGGTGCCGATATCGGCAACATCGAGCGCTTTTGCCGCGACTTCAAGGAGAGCACGCTTATCCGCCTGGAGTGGAACTACCGCTCGACGCCAAACGTGCTGCACCTCGCGAACGAGATATTCGTGAACAAGCCGCTACGCCTTAGGAAGGTGCTGCGCGCAGGGAACCTGAAGGGTTCGGGCGGGAACCCGCTGTTCCGCGAGAACCGCAAGCCGGAGGTGTGGGTTTCGGAGAACCCTGTGGAAGAGATCCAGAAGATTGTCGCTGCCGTCAGGGACCTGAGGATGTCGTACGACTTGCGCTGGAAGAACTTCGCCATCCTTGTGCGCTACAACCGCCAGCGCCTGTACTACGAGACCGCCCTTGCCGATGCGGGCCTGCCTGTCGCGGGAGCCGAACTCGAGGGCGGCTTGACGGTGGAAGACGGCATCCATGTGGAGACGGTGCATGCGTCCAAGGGGTTGCAGTACGCGGTGGTGTTCTACGCGGGGCTTGCCGAGGGGCTTACGCCGGGTGAATGTACAGGCAACTCGGCGCAACGAAAAAAACAGATGGATGAAGAACGCCGATTATATTATGTCGGCGTGACCCGTGCCGAATCGTACCTGATTTTGTTATATTGCAAGAAGAGGTTCTGGAAGGGTAGGCTCCGCAAACTTAAAAGGTCGAGGTTCCTGCCCGATAAGGAAGAGCCGCCAAAGAATTTGAAAATGCCAGTATTCTTGTTTAGAGTCTATGTCGCTACGACGGTGCTGCTGTATATGCTCGTGCATATCTTGCTGTTGCCGCTGATTATGTTGCGCTACCGTGGGGAGTTCCACAACTGGTTCGAGAAGAAAATCCAGAAGTTCTCGATGTTCTGCATGAAGAGGCTCCGCATAGACCTTTCCGTGCAAGACCAGGCCATGCTCGGCCGCGTGGACTGGACTAGGCCCGTGTTCGTGATGGCCAACCACAATTCCTATTCCGACATCCCCGTGATATTCCTCGCGGTGGAGAGGACGGTCGGCTTTATCGCGAAGAAGGAACTCCGCTATATTCCGTTCCTCAGTTTTTGGATGCACAGGATTGGCTGCATCTTTGTGAACCGCGAGAAGGGCGGTGGCGCCCGGCTTATCCGCGAGGCCATGGCCAGCGGGCGTGTGCCGGTGCTGAGCATTTTCCCGGAGGGCACGCGTGGCCACGACGAGAGCCTGAACCCGTTCAAGAGCGGCGGCTTTCGCTTGTCCATAGAGTCCGACGCGACGATTTTGCCTGTGGTGATCCGCGGTACCCGGTATGCCTGGGAGGGTCGCAAGAACATGGGGCAGGTCAAGGTGACTGCGAGGATTCTTGAACCGCTCGATATTGCCGCCCTGCGCGCGCAGAAAGAACGTATCGAACCGCGCCACGACGTGATGCGCGTAATCCGCGAACGCATGGAGGCCGCCCTCCAATGATAGGCGTGTTCGATTCCGGATTCGGTGGCCTTACCATATTGCGTGAACTGCGCAAGGTATTGCCGGACTACGACTACCTTTACTTTGGTGACAATGCGCGCGCGCCGTACGGTACGCGCAGCTTCGAGACGATTTTCCGCTATACGCTCGAGTCCGTGAGGGAGCTCTTTGCCCGCGGGTGCCCGCTGGTGATTCTCGCCTGCAATACGGCGTCGGCCAAGGCGCTCCGGAGCATCCAGCAAGATGTGTTGCCGCACGAGTTCCCGGACCGCCGTGTGCTGGGGATTGTACGCCCGACCGCCGAAGAAATCGGCAAGTTCAGCAAGACCGGACACATCGGTATTTTCGCGACGGCGGGAACGGTGTCGTCGAACAGCTACGGGATTGAAATCGGGCACTTTTTCCCGGAACTGCACGTGACCCAGCATGCTTGCCCCATGTGGGTGCCGCTGGTGGAATGCGGCGAGGCCGGGACGGAAGGGGCGCGCTATTTCGTGAAGCGCGACGTGGAGGCCTTGCTCGCCGAGGATCCGGAAATCGACACGGTATTGCTGGCCTGCACGCATTACCCGCTTTTGGAGAAGGAAATCCGGGCCGCACTTCCTACCGGGGTCCGGCTCGTTTTCCAGGGCGGCATCGTCGCCGACAAGACCGTGGACTACCTGAAGCGCCACCCGGAGATGGATTGCCGCCTTACGCGCGGGGGCACGGCCTCGTTTTTGACGTCCGATACCGCGAAATTCTTCGAAAAAGGCGCTTTTTTGTTCGGAATGCACGATATTTCGGCTAAATCGTTGACTTTTTAATCCGTAAATTGTATCTTGATGTGTGTAACTGACGAACCTGTTTAGGTCCGCTTGTGTTTTTTTTATCATAGAGAGTTGTAAAAATGCCAAAAACACAGATCAATCTCGAAGGTTGGCAGGACTACCGCGGCAATGCCGCAGGCAGCTTGCTTTACGTGGAAACCAGTCACCAGTCCGAAATGCCGGTCCGCGACCAGCTGAACGAAAACGAAAAGGGCTTCCTCTACGAGCCCAACTACGAGACGAGCACCTACGGCCTGATGAGCTGCTACAACGTGAAAGCAATCAACGCCATTCTCAAGGCGAAGAGCCGCTATATCCTGTTCGGCACCCGCTACGAGGGTCTGAGCGAATCCGAAATGCGCAACAAGTACCTCATCATGGGCTACATGCGCATCGACAAGATCAAGGACGTGCGTACCCGCCACATCCAGCGCTACATGGCAAACCCGGAACTTGAAGAACCCGAATGCATGCAGCTCGAACACAACTGGGCTGTGTACGGCCCGATGCGCTTTGTCTCGATGGACGACTCCTTCCTGGTGACCGACGAGATTCTCAAGGAATGGGGCTACAGGGGTCACGCTAGCCGCCAGCTCAAGGCCGTGTTCAGCAAGGACCACCTGGAACAGATTCTGAACCACCTGAATTCCAAGGAAGACAAGATCGACGAGTATATCGCGATTGTCGACGAATTCAAGGAAGCCCTCGCCGAAGGCGAATAGCCTTTGCTTTTGGGAACGAAAAAACGGCCGCAAGGCCGTTTTTTTTAATGTGTAATGTGGAATGTGTGATTAATCATTTCACATCCACATCATCCATCATCAATTATCAATCATCCATTTATTTCACCGCTTTCACGGTCGAT
>CADBLC010000082.1 GCA_902795385.1 Fibrobacter succinogenes
GAACGTCCGCATCATCGACCAGGGTTCTTCGCAGATCAACATCATCACCGGTGTTGACGAAGCCGATACCGAGAAGGCCATCAAGGCCATCTACGGCGCGTTCGTGAAGTAATCAGCGAGTGTCATCCCCGCCTCCGAGCGGGGATCTTAATCAATATAAAAGACGACCCGGAATAAAATCCGGGCCGTTTTTATATATTTTTATACAAGCTCAATATGTTAGGGGAAAAATGAAGGAACATTCTTTTTTATTTGATTGCTTGCTGACTATTGCGTTTTGTGTAGGCCTTTGCGCATGCGGGTCCGACAGCAGTTCCGGCCTCTCGCCCGAAGACAATCCGCCTTCAAGCAGCAGCGAACCGGATGTAGAATCCAGCAGCGAAAACGCATCCTCTTCCAGCACTCCAAGCAGCTCTTCCAAGAAGGTGGAATCTTCAAGTTCATTCGCTTCGATTTCCCTAGGGCGCGACATTAGCGATTACCTTGAAGAACTCGGCTACGATGTTCCTCAGGGAATCGACGACAAGTCCTCCAGTTCCACTGCAAGCTCCGACAACGACGTCAGGGCAAGTTACTTCAACATGAACCTGTCCTACGGCGAAATGACTGACTCCAGAGACGATCAGGTTTACAAGACCATCGTCATCGGCGAACAGACTTGGATGGCCGAGAACTTGAACTACAACGGTTTTGAGGATGGCGCGTACAACCGGTACAGCCACAACCCGGATTCTAGTAAGAAATACGGTGTCGGCTATGTATTTTACAAGGCCATCAACGCCTGTCCCGAGAACTGGCACCTTCCCACAACTCCGGAGTGGGAGACCATGATCGACTATGTAGCAAGCCATACGGAAACTCCGGTGGGCAAGGCGCTCAAGTCTACAATCGGCTGGCCCCCCACAAGAACCGGCACCAACGAGTTCGGTTTCAACGCCGTCTTCGACATCAACGATTACAAGACTTACGGAATTATCCAGGCGTACTACTGGACAAGTACGGTTCCGAATGACGTCTCAACGGTTCGTTATGTTTTCGCACTGGAGTTCGATTCCGATGACATGAAGGAGCAGGGCGTCTACGAAGGAAAATACCAGCCCATCCGTTGCATCAAGGATTCTCCGAACTCGACTCCGACCGAACCTAAGGAGGGCCAGTAATGAAGAAGTTTCTTTTCTCCCTTTTATCTGTCGCCTTGATCTTTGCAGGTTGTGCCGAAGACTCTTCGTCGGAAGCGCCTTTTGATGTTCCGGCAATTAGCAGCAGTGTCGAAGAATCTTCCGCTTCTTACGAAACCCCGTGCAGCGTCCCTCCCACGCTGAATCTCGGGTGGCCAAAGGATGGTTCATACATCTCGAACCTGGAAACAGATTTTACGGCCGACTTAAACACCATTAGCTGCGACACCAAAATAGAAGTCAAAGAAGCGACCCTGTTCTACGAAGACTCCACAACAAAAACTTACAATGAAGTCGGAAAGTTCAGTATTTCTTCTGTCCAGGATGCGAAAAATTCGCGCGTATGGCACATTTCCTATAATCTGAAGGATCTCGACGCGAAATACAAACTGGCCGACGGTTACTACAAGGTCTCTTTTGAAATTTACGGCACGCCTTACAAGACGACCTTCAAGCTGGTTCGTTCTTTTGAAAAAATCGCATGGACACTCGATTTTTCTAACCAGAGCAAACGCGCCTTGATAAAATGCGAAGGGTGCCGCTACGGATCATCCATTATTTACAAGACGCTACTGCTGGACGCCCAGGAAAAGATAGTGACCGAAGTCCCGAAATCCATCACCTGGGCAGAAGGAGTCACGTATCACCTGGATTCGATTTACAACCTGCTTCCGACCGGACGCTACACCCTGCGTTTCATCGCCATTTACACCAACGTCGCCTCCAACGAAGAAACATATAGTTTTCTGCGGGCATACGGAGAAAACAAGGATAGCGTGGACAACGCGAAATTCACATGGGCCATAGACAAGGATTTCAACATCCGTCAAGGGATTCTCGGAACCATCAAAGACACCGTATTTGTCGTAGACAACGACGCACCAGAAATTGCAAACGTGCCGAAGGAATATGTCCCAACGGTATATAGGGTCGGTGGCCATTTCAAAACTCATTTCAAATTTACGTTCGACATCATCGAATCCGTGTACGAAGCCGAAAGACCCCTCAAGGTATCCCTAGAAGCGGCCGGGTACGATGAAGACAAGTACAAGACAATCTATTCCGACAGCATCCTCTTGAAAACAGATACGACGAGCTATCAGGTCAATTTCCTGGATACGGCGCTCAAGTACGAAAATATCTACAGTATTCGCATCAAGATCGAAGATGAATACCAAAAAGCCTATTACGCGAACCTCACCGTTGCCTACATTCTGGAAGATTTCGTCGAAGACTTTACTTTGTCTGAATTCTGGGTCCCTGCAAAAATTCCATCAAAGCTGTACGATTGCGAAAAATACAAGTGCCAGGATGTCAGCTTCTTGAACCCGGATGTAGAATACGGGGAACTGCTCGACGAACGCGACAACCGCGTGTACCGAACCCTGCAAGTGGGGAATCAGGTATGGATGGCGCAGAACCTGAATTACGAGGTAGACTCGAGTTATTGCTACGATAACGATTCGGCAAACTGCGAAATGTTCGGAAGGCTCTACACCTGGAATATCGCCGTGGGCAAGTCGTTGGAAGATTGCCCCCTGGACGCCGAATGCGACCTGTCTTCGGATTACATCGACGACAAGATGCATGTCCGCGGAATTTGCCCTGCCGGTTACCACGTGCCGAGCGATTCGGACTATTTCGAACTGGGCCGTTATTACGGCCGCATATACGGTGTAGATACTCCCAACCACATGTTCTATTTCGCGAAGCATCTCCTTAGCCCATACAAGTGGCTCACCGAAGAGGAAAACGTAAATACCTCCGGCTTTACCATGCTGCCATCCGGCATGGCCTTCCCAGAAGATGATGGTTCCATCGGATTTTCGGGGAACGACTGGGACGCCCGTTATTGGACATCTTCAAAAGATCCAAATGCAGACGCTAAGAACATCACCTGCTGGGAATCGCACGCCATTTCGACCGCAGACACCTACGCCTATGTCTGGATTCATTGTCCTAGAGCCTATAGTCATGGCCTTAGATGCGTGAAGGATTGATGCGCTTGAAGTGACGCCTAACATTACCGCCCCCGACCATAACGGCCGGGGGTATTTTTTTGAAGGTTAGAAATGATTCAGTATGGGTTCTGTCAAAAGCGTAAACAACACCCGTGAATCAACGTAGACAGATGCATGCAGGAATCCCGCAAAAGCGATGACGAGAAATAATGTCTTTTTCATATAAGTTGCGAGGTAAATATATAATTTCTGGCCTCAAGACAAGCTAAAATGGCGACGAAATTTATTACGTTTATGTTCAAAGGGAGGCTCGCCTATGAACCAATCGTTGCTTCGTGTTTGCTCCGCCTTGTTTATCGTGAGCGGGCTGAATACTATTGCAGGGCTGTTGTTGCAACTGCTTACGGCCGGGATGCCAAACGAATCTTTTACGGGCTTTATCGTCTCGGTTCTGATGGGTGTGTTCGGTATTGCCGCGGGTGTTGCTTCGCTTGTTAAGAAGACTCCTATTTTTCTGATGGTTCTCTCCGTGCTTGCGCTTGCACTGCGGCTTTATGGCGCCGTGGTAATCCCTTATACCTATTCGTCGATGGGTTTGGGAATCGGTGTGATTTTGAATGCGCTCGTCAATAATTTCGTGAACCTTTCCCTTGTCCTTTGCATCACGACGTTCTTTATCGGTTTGAAGAAGACGGCGGTTGAAGAAAAAGGCTTGAACCTTGGCTTGCTCCGCTTCTGCGCGGTTATCTTTATTGTCGATGGCGCGAACGATCTGCTCAAGATTCTGTTGAGCTACTTTATGAAAACGGCAAGCGTTTTTGTGCAATCGCTTTCCTGGTTTTCTATTGTGCTGGTGGTCGTCTCGATTGCAGTGGGTGTTTTTGCGATAGTTAAGAGGAATTCGCTCGTCTTGAAAGTCTATGCGCTGATGGCGTTCGTGCAGATTTTGTGGAACACCTTCGCGTACGTCCGCGAGTATATGTTTGGCGGCTTCTATATCGGCAATGCCGTTATCGGACTTGTTTTCAACACGTTCTTCGTGGTGTGCATCGCCACGTTCTGTGTCAATGTGGAAGAAAGCAAGTTCTACCTCCAGAAACTGAAGGCGCTATTCTTCAAGCGGAAGAATCTTACCTGATTTACCGCTTCTTCACGGTCCTGACGGCCGGGCTTATTTTCTTTTCGCCGGTACCGAGGTAGCGGCCCTGCATGTCGAACACGCGGGCGTCGCCCTTTAGGAGCGGAAGGCTTGCACGCCTTGAAATGGCTGTCGTTTCGCCGGTGCTGTCTGCCGATTCGGTAATATTGAAATAGTCTATAGTGAGATAGCTGGTGCAACACTTCCCCTTAGACCCTTCCACAAGCGCCATGACATCGGTTATCTTGCCCAGCTTGAGGTCGAGTTCTTCCCATTTTTTGAAGTGGGCGGTAATGTCGATGCGCCCGCTATCGCGCTTGGTGCGGCGAATGCTGAAATACCGCTTGTACGATATGTCGCCCTGGACGCCCAAGTAGTTGTTGGCGGTGTTCTGCCAGATGTCGTAGGTGTCTCCATCGACAGTGAATTCTCCCATCCTGGTCCCGAATACTGTTGTGTCGGCGTCTTCATAAATCCAGTAGTCGATGATGTAGAATTCGGTTTTCGGCTCGGTGGTGTTGCCCTGGATGCCGACCAGGTAAAAGTCGGTGCCTGCGCCGTACGTTGAACCAAGTTTGTAGTCCGCCGCAAAATTGCCGTGCTGATCGAAGGTTTTGGGCTCGTCGAACTTGGGTCCGAAACGCACGATAGCGTCCGCGCCCTTGGAGTAAACTTTGTAGCCGCCATTATCGTAGCATTCCAAAAGAGCATTGTAGCCATCGCGCCAGACTTCGTAGCTGTAGTTTGTGCTGTCTATTGTGCCCGAGGCGTAGTTTTCGCCCTCCGCGGGCCATGCGTTAGGGCACCTGTCCGCATAGATAGTCGTAGCCATGCCCATGATGAGGGCGATTCCTAAACACACAAGATTTTTCATATGTGTTAATATACACTTTTTTTAATATATATTGCAGTTGGAGGTTGTAATCATGTCTCATTGTCGTTTTTGCGGTTCATCCAGTCACGGGAGCGGTTGTTCTTACAGTCCCACTGGCAAGCATATCCATATTGCGGACTCTTCCAGTTGCATTTACTGCGGCTCGTCCAGTTATGGCTCGGGTTGCAGCTACAGTCCCACCGGCAAGCACAAGCACGGTCATGGTAACGACAAGTGTGCCTATTGCGGCTCGACTAGTTACGGCTCCGGCTGCAGCTATAGCCCGACAGGGAAGCACGAGCACTAGGGTCCGGGAAAAACTTACTTGACTTGGGCGCCGTTCGCCTTGTAGTATTGCGAATTTTCGTTCAGCGAGCGGTTACTTTGTATGTGCCTGTTCAGGAACAGTTTTTGTGATTTCTCGTCGCGGGCATTGGATGCGCGGCGGTTTTCGCGGTTGTCGCTGCGCGCCTCGTAGATGCGGGTCGGCGGTTCCGTGCTTGATTCAAGTTCCCACTTCTCGAGGGAATCGAGGCCCGCGTTCCCGAGGACGGCCAGATCGTAGCCGATGACCTTAACGGCGCCCGCGGCATATGCGGTGTCGAGCTGCGCCGAGATTCTTGCGCTGTCGGCAAGTGCGTGCGAGTCGTCGGTGCGAAACAGTTCCATGTCCACCCAGAAAATGATTCCGTACTTTTTGCAGGCCGCAGCCACCGCGCGTTCATAGTTGCCCACGGTCGCGGTTTCGGCATGGGCTTTGCCTGCATCGCTTGCGCCTACGCCATCCTGCACGGCGATAATGTCGGGCTTGAATCCCGCGGCAAAGAGCTTCTCGAAAAACGATTGCAACTTCTCGGGCGTTTCCAGGTTCTGGTTGTAGAACGGGGCCGCCATCACCTTCCAGCCCTTCGCCTGTGCGGCTTCGGTGACCGGCTTCAAAAAGTGTTCCGTGAGCATTTCCGGCGTCGCGTCATCGCGCAGGCCGTCCCAGTAGTAGCGTGCGATTTCCTGCGGGATGTACACGCCCTCGACAATAGTCTCGCTCCCGTATAGCGAATGGATTTCTTCGAGCACCTTCAGGTTCCGCGATGCGAGCGTATCGAGCTGCTCGGCCGTCGGCGGGGTGTACCAGTTTTCGCCATTGTAGTAGAGCCCGAGCCAGATTCTTGTGCCTACGATTTTAGCTGCTTCGATGCTCTTTGGGAAAAGTTCATTGTTCTTGTATTGCGTGTTCTGCAGAAAATCCAGCTGCGAAGGGTAGTACAGGTGCGTTGCCTCGACGGCGGCGTACTGCAACACGACCTGGTCCATCCCGAGCGCGTGCAGCCTTTGGTGCATGTGCGTGATGGAATCTTGCGGGTAGTAGGCGGTCGACCATCCTGCATCGAATACGCCCGAGATTCCCGCGGCACTTGTTCCCGCGGCATCTGCGGCATGGGATGCGCCGGCAAACGGTCCGGCAGCAATCGAAAACGCTCCGCACAGGAGTGCGGGGAGTGCAAGCCGGAAAGTGTGACGCGAGAAGGCCATACTTGAAATATAATCTGTAGGCGCTTAACCCGGTGCAATGTTGGATTGTTTTTGAATTTTTTCTCGCCTAGCTTGCCGAAATTAGCTATATTCCGCTGCGAATATGAAACTTGTGGTGACGTTGTTGTTTTTGGTGGCCATGGCGGCCCAAGCCCAATTGGTGCAGAAAAAGGCTCCCACCGCTGCCGATACGGTAAATCTTGGCAACAGGAAGGGGCCGTCTGTCTATGCCGACCCCAAGGAAAACGACAAGTCCGCGCTGAAGGATGCGACTGCTTCGATGGACAGTCGCCAATATTCAAATGATTCCACTACGGGAACGTTAATCGGTGTGGGTGCGGAGTTCGTGGGGCAGACCATGAAGAACATGCTCTCGCC
>CADBLC010000083.1 GCA_902795385.1 Fibrobacter succinogenes
TATAGAATAATTTGGCATTTTTCATAATACACACAACATAACAAAATGGTAAAAAAGCAAAGAAGGCGGGCCGAAGCCCGCCTTCCTTTCCTCCTACCCCCATAGAGAAAAATTTTAGGCTACGGGGAAGCTATTCCTTGATGCAACGGACTGGAGCCGCATAAAAGGTGTAACCGATTGAGTGGTACCATAATTCCTCAGCATCAGAGAACCAGACTTTGTCCGGAGTAAGACCACCCCGCTCTTTATAAAGCGTGACATTGCGAACCCGAGCGTCAGCAACAAGAAATTGCGTCCACCAGCTACTCGATACCGAAATTCTTTGGTCTTCCACATCTACCCAGAGTTCATCGACATCCTTCTCTATTCCAAATCCAGTCGCATCTTCACCGAACAAGGCCAAAGCGATCTTTTTGGATTCTACGCCATACTGCCCGCCTATCATCTGCAACAAGGAATTCCAATCATTCACCGTCGGGATTCTCCATCCTTCAGGGCAAACCCCTTGGTAAGAGTCCTTATTCCTGTCCGACATGTATTCGGTGAGACCATAAGTCCAGTCATCCACGCCTTTACCGCACACCTCTCCATACAGAGAATCGCATTTCATCATAGCCTTTTTTTCGCACTTGTAATCACCAGAATCACACGCTTCCATTTCCGTGTTAACGCATATTTTTTCAGCTTCGGCATCCTTAGGGACACAACTGAGGATATATATGGAATCGCAATAATTCCGTACCCTATCTTGTTCATTCATACATTCATAATCATCCTCAGCGCAATCGTACAAGTACGTATCATAGCATTGCTGCTCCAGGAAAACCGTATCGCCAACCGAGTCTATAGAATACATCCTGAAATCATGCTCGCCAATATTCATTGCGCTAAGCCATGTATAGAAACGTCCATAGATTTTTCCGCTTCGGTCATTGTACCGGGTAAAGGTATTCCCTTTCAAATTAGCCTTCAGCGCACTGTCGATACCCGACGACACCGTATCTACAAAATTTAGGTTCTGGGCCATCCAGGTTTGCGAGACACCACCGACATTGTACGTAACCGTCTTATAGGTCTGCCCATCACGGCTGTCCGTCATCGTGCCCATCGTATATTCAATCTTTTTCAATCCCAAATTCCATTTTCCAGAATGGCAAACTATCGTAATGGAATCACCATACTCACCCACACTAAAAACTATCATTTCGTTTTCTCGAGACTCCGTGCACTGCCCAATACCGCCATCTTCGGCAAGGAGACCCACCTGATAATCGACCATCTTCTTATTATTCAAGTAGTATTCTTCAGCTTCCGCCCCAGAATCCGCAACAAGCGCCTTCGGAATATACAGCATTCGTTCCACATACCCGAGGAAATCATAATCTATCAGATCCCTTCGTTGCAGGAGCAACGCTTCTGCATAGGCCAGTTCCGATTTTTCATCAAACAATTCTTCAAACGGACCCAGGTCCTCATATATCCCGAGCTGTTTCAGGACATCGCGTTCGGCCATTTTGTTCGCCTCCGCAAACGATTTCCCTTGGGCCACATATTCCCGCAAGAACGGAACTTTTGCAGATGTCAACGCATTGACGCTTACATTTGTAAGGTTCTGCACGTTGATTATGGCGCTGTATGTCATATACTTGAACGTCATCCTACCTTTTTCAGTCGCTATAATAGGCGGACCATTTTCCTCGACAATCAATATATACGGGCCATTCAATCCCATCTCTTCAAAAACAAAACGGCCACTGTCGTTATCTATAGTATCGGTCAAAAAACGACCGGTCGTATCAAGCGTCAAAGAATCAAGCTCATACACGGTTACAACAGACCCCTTTTCCACGGTTACGAAGTTTTCATACTCCGGCAAGGAATCCTGTTCGCCCGCAACCCTCAGTAGCTTGGGTTGCACATCGCCCATTCGCCCCGCCAATGCATAAACACCCGTTTCTTCTTCGGCGCCGCCAAGCGAGCCTACAGACTTCGAGTCTTCGGAACAGCCCGAAACCATCATAAGAAGCACAAACGTCATTACCAGACAGAATGTCGCCCCTATAAAATCGCGCAACAGCGTGTTTTGAATCATCTTTTTCATAGTATCCCCCTACCCCTTTTTGTTGATACTCTTGTTTGTCATCGGGAAAAACTGCACGTTCAGACGGTAGACCTCGTCTGTCGCAGTTTCGCTTGTCGCAATCGCGATGATTTCCTTACGGAACTCGGCAATCTTTTCCACGATTTTTTCATAGGCTTCCCGCGTGATGCCGAGCGTAAGGCCCGAGAAATGGCGTTCATCTTGCGGGACGCCCTCGATGGCGTCGAGGGCGATTTCGCCCATCTGGCGGTGCAACCCGCGGACCGCGAGCGGCGTCACCTCCATCGGGCCCGTCGTCACCGTCTTATCGGTCTGCTTGTAATTCCCGGATTCGTCTTTCTGGAGCAAATCCGCCTTGACCAAAAAATTCAGCGATTCACTGACTTCGGCCGCAGTGATTTGCGGACGGCAGGCATGGGCAAGCGCAAGCGGTTTTGCCCCCGGCATCGCTGGAGCCAATTCACGGAGCACCGGATTCTTCCAGCTTTCGAAAAAGCGGAACGATTCCGCATCCACGACCTTCGCCTTGTGCTTTTCGGCAATCGAAAGCATGGCGCTGAACGCCGCCCTCTTCTCGGCATCATTTTTCGCATGATCAAAATTGACCAGTTCAACAAAAAACGCGCGTTCGTATTCGGCCAGGTGCATGGACTCGGCCACATGTTCTGCAGCGGAGGCACTCAGGTTGAAGCGGCCTTCGCTTACATATTTAAGGTAAACCGGCGACGTAAACCCTGCCGCCTTGGCAAACTCCTGCCAAGAAAACGCAGATTTCGCCTTCCTGTCGGCGTAGTAATCCGCGATATACTGGCGGTAGCTTGTGTATTCAAGCAATGACTTCATTGTTCCTCCCAAAAAATTGATGGAGGGCAAACCTCCAATCAGTCCCTAAAAAGAAATATACCACCAAAAAATCAAAAAGTCAATAGATTACAATATAAAATTTTAATTTTTTATAAAAATTAAGCTTTTTTATAAACTTTTTAAAAAATTAGTCATTTTTACAATATGATTAAATCATAAAGAAGGCGGACCGAAGCCCGCCTTCCTTTCCTCCTACCCCCATAGAGAGAAATTCTAGGCTACGGGGAAACTATTCCTTGATGCAACGGACAAAGCCATCTCCCGCCGAGCCATAAACGTGTTCAAGCATAAAATACCTGTGCGCAAACACGCGCTCAGTTTCCATCGCGAAACCAATACTCCCAAACACATCCTTATCCGCATAGGCATATGCCGGATTGCGGGAATTTTCAGGCAAGACTGTCGGCGCAAACAGGTAATTCGGCATTCTAGTCGCAATCCTATACGCATCATAGGTTCCGCGTATATCGCCCACTATATCCAGGCCGAACCCCGTCGGATTACCGTAACTCGACCGCAAAAGATTTGTTTCTCTTCCCGGTTCAACACCGAAGCGATCCCTCAGGAAAGAGAACAACGCATTCCAATCCTCATATCGCGCCACACGCCATCCATCAGGACACATATCAAAATCCAAGACATCCAACGAATCGGCAACCATATCCCACTTCACATTCTCGGGATCTTCACTATAGTCGTCTTCTTCGAAAAGACGGCTACACTCATCCCTTGCCCATTCCCGGGCTTCTTCAGGCCAATACGAGGAATCTGCATTTTCAAATACACCCGGAGGATTAGCCAAATATGCCTCTGTTTTTACAGCGACACAACCATCCTCCGATGTGTAATTAAAGTAAACCGAATCCAACATGGACACGTACGAATACACACGTCCAAAGGCACAATAAGACCTCTCGCCTTTGTACACATCATCCCTATAGCAGAGCGATCCTTCCGCCTCATACTTCAGGTTTTCTGCCATCCAAGTCTGCGAAGTCCCATTCATATCAATCGTTACCGTCTTGTAGCTCTTTCCATCACGCGAATCCGTCATCGTCCCAAACGTGTGATTGACGACCACGTCATTCATTCCGCGACGAACAATATCCCAAGTGCCATCCACGCACTTCAATTCAAACAGGTAACCAGAAACATCGGCAATCATTCCCTCTTTTTCGGCAGAACATGTTCCATGCCCGAATATCGACGCCAGCAGGTTTGCATAATAGAGTTTTTCTTGCAAGCTTTCTTGGTAATACAGCGCAGAACTATCGCCGAGCCGTTCGAAGGCAATAGAAGGATATTCCAAAATAGTGAAAACATACAGGCCCTCGATTGCTGCTTCTATGGATTTCTTTGTCGAATCCGAGAGTCCGTCGACTGTCCCCGCATCGCCAAATTCTTCGCTCATTTTTTGCAATTGCGCAAACGGGATTGCACCACTAAAGGCTTCTTGCAACGACACCAACGAATTATCGAACGCAAAGGCATCCATGATTTCCGTTTCGGCCTGATTCTTTGCCGACGTAAACGACATCCCGGAACTGACAAGCTTTTTGATACGTTCACTCGCCAGATGGGAAAATCCGTCAACAGCGATGGTTCCCGAATCACGTACATCCACAAGAGCCCTCAGCGTCACATTCCCAGAAATAGCCTCCAGCATGACAATGGGACTATTCAAGGTAATGTTTTCAAATCGAATGAGCCCCGCTCCTTCGGCAGTACCGTCGCAAGGAATCATCTCCCCCGTCGATGTATCCGGCTCCGTCGCACAAATAGGCGCCACAAAGAACGTATCGTTCAACGCCTCCAAGGCTACGGAATCCAATTCAATAAGGTGGGCATAGCCCCCATAGGCAAATCGATTCGACGAAACCGAGAGAACAACCTCTTCCGAAGGATTTTCGGTAGATGTCGCATAATATGCACGACCCGCAATCGTGATATTCTCCAGGTTTGCATAGCCTCTCGATTCTTCGGAAGAACCTCCTTCCGCAACCGACTTGCCATCGTCACCACACGCGGCAAGCATCATCAGCATCGCCACGCACCCAAGGATTCCTTTTTTGCTCCAGGTAAACATATTAGCCTCCTACCTTTTTTTAAAACCTTTTTTGTTTGACATCGGGAAGAACTGGACGTTCAAGCGATAGACTTCGTCCGTCTCGCTATCCCTAGTAGCGATTTCGATGATCCTTCTGCGGAAGGCATCAATTTCCGCGACAATTTCGTCGTAAGCGCCCTGCGTGATACCCAGGGTCACACCCGAAAAGTGGCGCTCATCCTGCGGCACGCCCTCGATTGCATCGAGCGCGATTTCGCCCATCTGGCGATGCATCCCGCGAACAACAAGGGGAGCAACCTCCAACGGGCCAGTCGTCACGGACTTATCCGTCTGCACGTAATTGCCTTTCTCGTCTTTCGAGAGCAAGTTCGCCCTGATGAGGAAGTTCAGCGATTCGCTCACCTCGGCCGCGCTCACCTTGGGGCGGCACGCCCGCGCAAGCGCCAAGGGCTTTGCTCCAGGCATGGATGGAGCGAGTTCGCGAAGCACCGGATTCTTCCAGCTTTCGAAATAGCGAAACGAATCTTCTTCGATGACCCTGGCGTTGCTCTGTTTCGCAATGGAAAGCATCCTGTCAAGAATTTCCTTCTTCACGTTGTCCGTACCGGCGTGATCGAACTCCACCATCGCACGGAAATACTCCAGGCGCGTTCCGGCAAGTCCCATGGCCTTGGCAACGCGATTCACGGATTCTTCGCCCAGGTTAAAACGACCTTCGCTCACATACTTCAAATGGACCGAAGACGAGAACGCAGCCAACTTCGCAAATTCACGCCAGGTAAATGCGGATTTCACCTTCCTTTCGGCGTAAAAATCCGCAATATACTGGCGGTAGCTCGTATATTCGAAAACGTCTTTCATTTTGTTCCTCCTAAAATCGGGTCGAGGCCCCATGACCCTTACGATTCTAAATTTACCTTTCCATCCGTGAAAGTCAACTTATTTTGCAATACAAAAATTGCGTTTTTAGCAAAATTTTAAAGATTCATTAAAAAATCATAAAAAAATATGCATTTTTCATAATGCAAGAAAGTCCAACAAGACACAAGCCAATCTTTACCTATATTTATGGCATGGAACTTTTCACCAAAGTGGCAACGCCCAAAGCGTCATTCAAGATTGACTACACGAGCCATATCGCATTCTTCGGCTCGTGCTTTGCAGACAACATATCGTCGCAGTTCGCAAACCGCAAGTTCCATACGCTCGCGAACCCATTCGGGACCGTGTACAATCCCGTCTCCATGGCGCGTCAAGTCAAGGCCATCGCCAGCGGGAAGGTTTTCGGCGAAGAAGATGTTTTCCAAGATGCGCGATGCGACAGGCTTTGGCATTGCTTCGATGCACACAGTTCCCTTTCGGCAAATTCCCGCGAAGAATGCATCGAAAAATTAAACGTCGCGACCACCCAGGCGCGCGAATTCTTGCAGAAGGCGGACATCGCCTTTATTACGCTCGGCACCGCGTTCGTGTACTTCTTAAAATCGACGGGCGACGCCGTCTCGAATTGCCACCGGCAAGACCCTTCGCTTTTTGAACGACGGATGATTCCTGTAGAAGAATCCGCACGGGCGCTCGAAAGCATCGTGGCCGACCTGCACAGGATCCGCGCCGACATCCGCATCGTCTTTACCGTTTCACCGCTCAGGCACATGGCCGACGGCGCCCACGAAAACAGCCTTTCCAAGGCAACGCTCCAGCTCGCCATTAATAAAACGGGCGCCGAATACTTCCCGAGTTACGAAATCGTGATAGACGAACTGCGCGACTACCGCTTTTACGCCGACGACATGGTTCACTTGTCCAAAACCGCCGAGGATTACATCTTCGAGCGCATGGTCGAGACGTATTGCAACGAGCGCACACGCGGCGACATCGCCGCCGTCGAGAAATTCCTCAAAAGCGCAAACCACCGAATCGTGGACGTCGACTCCCCCGCGACACAAGAGTTCAAGAAGAAGCTGGCATCGCAGGCAGCAGAACTCGAAAAGCAAATCCCGGGACTATCGCTGCACTAAAAAA
>CADBLC010000084.1 GCA_902795385.1 Fibrobacter succinogenes
CAAGACCAGTTCGGTCCATTCCTCGCCCGCATTCGCAAACCACAGCGCCTTGTTGTAATTGTTGTTCTCGATTTCGCGGTAATGTTCAAGCGCAACGGCAAACATGCAGTCCCCGCGGATTTTCATACGGACTGCGGAGAGCGCGCTCAGGTCGTAGTAACCGGAGTCAAGCCCCAGGTGCGTTCCGAGCATCACGTAGCTCGTATCGGCAGTGGTAAACTGCAACGAAAGGTACTTCCCGTGTGCACCGTCATCTTTCAATGCCCCCACGAATCCATCCGTGATATTCGGACTTTCAAATGACGCGCCCCTGTGCGGCATGTAGTACCAGCCGTAATTCGGGTAGTACTTCGCCAGGTTGTTCAGGCTGTCGCCATCGTCGAAATCCTCGAAGACGAATTCGAGGGTCATTTCCGGGATGCGCACGAGCGTATCGACGGTAGCACCCGCATCAAGCGAAACATCGGCAACGGGCCGATTATCCGCAAGAACCGTATATAGACCCGCCGGAACATGCGAGAAGACAAACTCGTTTCCATCATTTTTCGCCCAATAGGGCGTCGCATCAAGCATCACGACACTGAGCGAAACGGTAGAATCAGAGGCGGCAGCTCCGGTGCGCACCGTGAGCGACACGGAAGGCAGAAGTTCAATTTCGTCTGCCATGGAATCTGCCGCATCGAGTTTAGTCCACACCATCAGCGAGGAATCTTCGCCGGCGATTCCCTCGACATAGCACCTTGCATTCTGGCACTCGTCCGGCTGAACTTCAAACAGGACCTTTCCGGAATCATCCGCCGTGGCGGTTTCGAGCGCAGAGACATAGGATGGACTGTCCGCAAGAACGGCACCGGGACGCTGGTACAAGGTAACGCGAGCTTGCGGTATGGGCTTGTGCGCATCCCGTTCGTCGTCTCGCTCGTGGCTCCCGCAGTCTCGGACCCGCTGTCGGAACAGCCCGAGAACGCGACCAGCGCGAGGCCGAACGCAACACAGGCCGACAGGCGGGACTTCATCTCCTGAAACACTTTCATCGTTCTTCCTTTTTCATCATCGGGAACAACTGGAAATTTAATTGATAAACGCTGTCGCATATCTGCGCGGGCATCGCATTGACCACGTTTACGATGGCTTTTCGCGTTTCGGCAAGGATATCGCGGATTTTTTGGATCTGGCTTGAGTCAAGCGCCATGGTAAGCGTGCTGATGTCGCGCTTTTCCTTGGGGGTATTTGCTATCGAATCACGAGCCAGTTCCGCAATGCGGCCCTGGTAATCGCTGATGGTGGCGCTCAGCCAGTGTTCCTGCGTGCGGAGGTGCGCCTCGGTGGGCTCTACTCGACCATCCTTGCGGTGGCGGGCAAGCCCCAATTGCAGCAAGGCCTCGACGGCCTTCTCCACCTGCGAAGCGGAAAGCTTAGGAATGCATGCTTCGCCAAGCTTGGCCGCATTTTGCGGGCCACGATAGTCAAAGACATCGAGCGCCGAGCGAATCATCGGGTAGAACCACTGCTGGAAATAGCGGTAGCGAGCCTCGTCCAGTTCGCGGCAAGTGGCGGGGCGCATTTTTTGGAGTGTCTCAAAATGCTTGCGCACGTCATCATCGGTCTTTGCCTTACCGTAGGCGATCATTTCGCGGAAATACTCACTCTTCGCTTCCTTGAAACGGAAAAATTCAACAAATGCCCCGATGCATTTCGAAGATACGTGACGTTTCCCCTGCAAAATTTTCACCAGGAGGCTTGCGTCAATACCGACAGCCGTGGCAAATACCCGATAGCTAAAAGTCGGGTCTAACGACTTTTCGAGTTCGTAAAAGTCCTGCAAGAACTTACGATAGTCGGTGTAGTCGTAAATGTTGATTTTGTTTCCTGCGAACATAATTTACCAACCCCAATAATATAGTTACTAATATCAAAATAATCAATTTTTACGGTCACTTTTTGCTCATTTTTTAAGAACATGTTGACATTTTTGTCCACACATGACCGCAAAAAGATACCTTGACGCCCCTTCACAAACATAAATTTAGAGTACAAAGGTGTATCAAGGAGTTCTTATGTTTAAAAGAAAAATGGCCGTTATTCTCGCAGCAACCCTCACCACAGCAAGTTTCGCAGCCAAGTACGAAGCTGAATCGGCAACCGTTTCCTCCGAGGCAAAAATTGTCAACAGCAGCGGTGTTTCGGGTACAGGGTACGTGAGCCTTCAGGAAGGCAACCTCACCTTCACGGGCATCACGGTTGAAACAGCAGGAAAGTACACGCTCGCAATCCACTACAAGGCGGGCGATTTCAAGGCGAACTACCTCAAGGTGAACGGTGCAAGCGCAGGCACGATTGACTTTGCTGCAACCACCGGGTGGGCAGACGTCACGACCGCCGTTACGCTCAAGGCGGGCGCAAACTCCATCTCCATCGAGAAATACTGGGGTTGGATTGACGTAGACTACATCGACATTTCCGCCTACGAATCCGTACCCTTCAAGCTCTCCGCAAAGCCGGTCACCCCGGAAGCGACCGAGAGTGCGGTAAAGCTCTACAGTTTCTTGCGCGAAAACTTCGGCAAGAAGACGATTAGCGGAATCATGACCGGCGACATGAGCGGATACACGCTGGGCGCCGACTTCAAGACCCACGACGACGTGAAGTACATCTACACGCGCACGGGCAAGTACCCGGTGCTCGTCGGGCTGGATTTCTTGTTTGCAACCGGCCCCAAGGCCAACGAAAGCTGGAACAAGGAATACACCGACAAGGCGATTTCTATAGCGAAGGGCCTCTGGAAAGCAGGCGGCATACCCGCATTCACCTGGCACTGGAAAGACCCTCTCGACAAGGAAGACGCCTTCTACATCCAGGGAGCCGATAACGGGCAGGGATACACGACCTTCGACTTCGCGACCGGATTCAAGAGCGGCACCACCGAATGGAACACCGAGAGTGCTGCCTACAAGGGAATCGTCGCCGACATCGACCACATCGCCGACTACTTCCTCGAACTGCAAAAAGAAGGTGTGGCAGGCATCTTCCGCCCCCTGCACGAAGCGGGCGGCAAGTGGTTCTGGTGGAGCATCAATTCGGGTGACCAATTCGCGGCCCTCTACCGCCTTGTCTATGACCGCATGGTGAAAGTCAAGGGAGTGAAGAACATGATCTGGGTGTTCAACCCCGAAGGCTCTACCGTCACCTCGTGGGATCCGGGTAGCGAATACTACGACGTGCTCTCCATCGACATCTACAACAGCGCAAACGACCATTCGAGCAACGCGAGCGCCTTCGACAAGTTCAAGAGCGCCTCGAACGGCACGAAGATTCTCGCGCTCAGCGAAAACGGCCCCATCCCTGACGTGAACAACATGCACACCGACGAAGCGGTATGGAGCTGGTGGATGCCGTGGTACAGCACCTGGAGCGGAACCTGGCCCGGACAGACCAAGGATGCCGTATGGAAGAGCAACATGGACGACGAACGAGTCCTTTCGCTCGAAGACATGCCCGGCTGGGACAAGTACACCGCAAGCATCTCCCCCGATACAACAGTAACGCCCCCCGACTCCGGCACGACCCGCATCGCGACAGCGCCGCGCCTGTACGGGACGGCAACCCCCATCGGAGTATTCGACATGAACGGCCATTACATGGGCAAAAGCGTAGACGCACTGCCGCAAGGCCGCTACATCGTACGTAACAAGGTGCAGGGCCGCACCGAAAGCAGGCTCTACATCAAGAAATAACTTGATGAGCTAACAATCTCCTTAAATAACAAAGCTTCTTGAACAAGGGAGCTTTTTTATATGCTGGCTGTGGACATATTTGTCCACAGTAAAGGATTTTATACAGACGAACACGTTCCACGAGGAGATATATTAGTAGCGATTATGGCGGGTTTATTGTGATTCTCCTCGATACAATTGCGACGGAGATGCCAGGATACGACAGTATCCAAGGGGTTGGTTAGTCTCGGGCATCTTCGTCGCAATTTGAAACGCCAGATACAGAATCCGGTTCTCCTGACTCAGAGTTTCCTTGCTCCGGAAATACGTTTGGGGGGTCATCTGCACAGGATTCACCGGAATGGTCTTCGGCAACACCGGAATGGTCTTCGGCAACCTTGCTGTCGTAGACCGTTCCACTTTTTTTAATGCGCAGGATTTGTCCAAGCGCTTACTCGGGAAAAAGGCTATGGAAGATGACGCGAGCGGCACTTGCACAAATTGCTTAAGCACCCCTACCCTGCTGCGCCCCTTACCATCGTTCTCGCAACATTAATCACGCGTTCCACGAGGAAGTTCTGGAATTCCTGGTTTTCTAGGAATATGCGGAAGAGTTCCGAGCGGGCGGCCATGTTCTTGACGATAATTTGTTGCAAGGCGTCGTTGCCTTCGATTTGCACGGTCGATTCATCGGCATGCAAAACAGCGTTGGCGAAACTTTCGTTTTCGGCAAGTTCCTTGGGCAGTTCGTCAATATCCTTCTTTACTTTATCTGGATATTCCCAGTCCACGCCGCCATAGCGCTGGTTGAATTCTTCCAGAATGTCGCTCAGCTTGACAAGGTCCGGTTCTTTTTTGCCAGCGGCTCCATTACCCGTCGGCACGGGCGCAATTTCGGCATTCTCGTTTTCAAGGGAAATTTTTGCCGCTTCCTGTTCCACAATTCGCAACTGGTCAAAGTCAATCGATTCCAGCAAGCCTTCGGTAAAGTCTTCGCGTTTCAGCTTGGGCAATTTCGTCACAAGATACTTGTAGAACGTCCAACGTTTTTCCCAATCCTCACTACCGAACGGCATAATGGCGGCAAGGAAGGTGTAGATGCGCACGAAATTCTTCATAGCGCTCTTGCAGGCAATCTGCTGTTCTTCTTGCAGGTCATTCTTGAATCGTTCTACGCACGTATCAATAATCGGGTCCAGTTCTTCGCGCGGAGATGAACCTAGATATTTTCTGCAATACAAATCAATTTCGGCTTGCGTGTAAATGTTGAATTCATCCAGTTCGAAAATCAGGTCATTCAGTTTATTCGGATCAGTCTCGCCCGCAAGCGTCGTCATCTTGTAATAGCGCTGGAACGATTCCTTGATATCTTCGGGGTCGTTTGCAAAGTCGAGAATGAACGTGTCCTTCTTTTTTGGGTGGCAACGGTTCAATCGGCTAAGCGTCTGCACGGCCTTGATATCAGTCAAGCCCTTATCAACATACATGGTGTGCAGCAGCGGTTCGTCGTAACCGGTCTGGAACTTGTCAGCGACAACGAGAATGCGATACGGGTCCACCTTCATGTTCTTTTCGATATCGGCAGACGGGAACTTGTTGATACTCGCCTCGGTTTCTTCCTTGCCGTGATACATCTTTTTCCCGCTGAACGCAATGACAGCCTTGTACGGGCTCTTCATATCCTGCAGCTGTTTCGAGATGGCGTAATAGTAATCAATCGCCCTTTCAATTCCGGCAGTCACCACCATGGCACGGGCCTGGCCACCCACCTTGTTCTTGTTGATGACGTTATTGATAAAGTGGTTTACAATGATGGCGGCCTTTTTCTCGACCGTTTCGGGGCGACTCTCCACATACCAGCGGATTTTCTTTTGCGCCTGGTCGCGGTCAAATTCGGGATTTTCCTTTCGTTTGCGGATGATTTCCGATTCAACGACCTTGTAGTAGCTCTGGTACGGCGTGTAATTTTTCAGCACATCCAAGATAAAGCCTTCCTGAATGGCCTGGCGCATGGTGTAATTGTGGTGCGGTTCGAATTTCGGTTTTCCATCGGGCTGTGGAATCTTTTTTCCGAACATTTCGAGAGTCTTGTTCTTGGGAGTCGCGGTAAAGGCGTAGTAATTCGCGTTCTTTACCATCTTGCGGCCTTCGATGGTCTTGTTCAAGATGTCTTCGATATCTTCCTCGTTCTCGACATCGACACCGGCAATCGCCATGTTCATTTTAGCCGAGAGCGAGCCACTCTGGCTGCTATGCGCCTCGTCAATGATGATTGCAAAACGGCGGTCAGCAAGTGCCGTTCCGATTTCCTTGAGAATGAACGGGAACTTGTGAACAATCGTGATGATAATTCGCTTGCCCGCAGTGAGTTCCTTGCGAAGCGTTTCCGAAGAATCCGCCCAGCCGACAATATTGCCGAGTTGGTTGTAGGCATTGATGTTGTTGCGGATTTGCTTGTCGAGGTTCACGCGGTCAGTCACGACGATGATGGAATCCATAAGCTTTTCCGTTCCGCGCAGTTGCTGGGCCAGCATAAAGGCAAGCCACGTAATCGTATTCGACTTACCCGAGCCCGCACTGTGCTGAATCAGGAACTTTTGTCCCAGTTCATGCGACTTGGTTTCTTGTACCAGATAACGGACGGCATCAAGTTGGTGGTAGCGGGGCCACACAACCGATTCCTTGACGACTCTTCCCTTTTCATCGGTAAATTTTACGACCTGAGCTAGGTTCTCGACAATGTAGGAGAGAGTCTGCTTAGTAAGCACATAATCCCACAGGTAGGCCGTTCGCGGGCCACTGGGATTTACCGGATTGCCGGCACCGCCATCAACGCCCTTGTCAAACGGCAGGAACCACGATTCCTTGCCCTTCAATTCCGTGCACATGCGGATGTTGTCGTCATCTACGGCAAAGTGGACCGCACAACGCCTGGGCTGCAGTAGCAATTCCTTGGGATTGCGTTCATTCGGGTTAGAATACTGCGCCACCGCATTCAACACGGTCTGGCCGGTATAATGATTCTTTAGTTCGATGGTGATGACGGGCATGCCGTTAATGAAAATCACCATGTCGATAGAGAGGTCCGGATTTGCGACGCTAAAGTGAACTTGTCGCGTGACGGAGAAAATGTTCCTGTCGTAATAACTTTGTCCCGATTCGCTCAACTCGGACGGGAACGGGTAATACATGTCGAAGTGCGTGGTATTGTAATTGTAGCCCTTGCGGATGACGTCGATAACGCCACGCTTGGTGATTTCGTTCTTAAGCCTGTCAAAGAACGAATGACGGATATGCGGATTCTTGAAATCTACAGTTCTTTGGACTTTGTCTTCTTGCGTGGAGCAAAGGAACAGCTCCAACTTGTCGCAATCCAAGGCGTAATCAGTGCTGTAATCGGACGGCACACCTCTATAGTAGCCGTTAGTCTCAAGAAGGCATTTTTCGATGAGAGTTTCGAGACCCTTTTCTGAAGTATCCGTCGGCATAATTAAACCTTTACCTTACCTGTAACCACATCACTTATCAAACTTTGCTTATACTCGTTCAAGTTCGCAATCTGATTTTCGATGGACGCAATTTGAGAATCGATAGAAGAAACTTTCTTTTCGATATAGGCGACTATTTCCTTTTGTTCGGAAAGAGGAGGGACAACCAAATATTGTTTTCCAAACACTTGAAAATTAAAATCGGACGAACGTTCTCTAATTCCGCGATAAAGAGACTGAATAAAACCTTTCTTAGCCATTATTCGCAAAAGACTGGCATAATAACGGACATCATAATCCCCAAGTGGAGTGCAGCAGTGATATACCGAGGTCCCTTTTCCATCAGAATCAGATACACCAATCGCACCGGCAAAAGCATCCATCTGATGAATAACTAAATCATTTTTCCTAATGCCTTGATAGCCTATTTCAGTAATAGATTCTGTAAAACCTGATGTTCTACGATTCTTCCGCAGAGTTACTTCACCATCCCTAAAACATGTTACAACATCGTCACTATCACGAACATCTCTTTTTTCTTTTTTGAACATGTATTTAGCACGTTTTATTTCCCAGTTTTCAGGGATTTTTCCTATCCAAGAAATGCCAGAATCTTTCCATTTGCGTTTCTCTCGTCTTTCGTCTATCTTGCCTGTGACGGCATTTGCGATAACGGACTGTTTGTATTCTTTCAGGAGTTCAATCTGCTTCTGCTTTGCCGAAACAAGTTCATTGATTTGCGCAGTCTTTTTGTCCAAGTATTCCGCAATCGCCTTTTGCTCAGGGAGAGGAGGTGTGCAAACGTTTTCCGCACTAAGCAACGCACCTATATCCAGATTTTGAATACCCGTAGTCTGTTTAACATAATTCCATACAGCCCCTTTACTATTCATCATATTCCAAAGAAAAATGACATAATATGGATTTATGCTTTCAGAGCATCTCAACCGATCCATAAAATTTGCAAATAAGGGCTCATTTAAAGTTAAATCATAAAGGACCGCTCTACCTACCGGAGTTTTTTCGCCCCCTCCAGATTTTTCAACCAAAATATCACCTTTCTTGAGTGCACATTTTTCAATAACATCTTGTTTATAATTCCGAATAGTGTAATCAATATTTCTTTTGAAACGCAATTCAGTCATGTCAAAATCTGCTATTCGCAGACAAATTCTGTCTAAATCATTATGTAGTTCATCTTCTCCCCAGGCACCAGATTTTCTATTAACAAACAGACGTTTCATTGGAATAACATCCCAATGCTCCGGCACCTCTCCTATCCAAGAGATTCCTGAATCCTTGTATCGCACATACTTTCTCATATAGACAAATTCCTTTAGATTCTTCGACTCCACTTCGTTCCGCTCAGAATGACACTCGAATAAGAGATTGCTTCGTTGCTTCGCTCAGGATGACAAATGGGGCTACTCTTCCAGAATCTCCGCCAGGGCACCTTCGGTTTGCCGTTCCAGTTTCATGATGTCGTTCTTGATGTCTTTCAGGCTGCGGAGCTCAACGGGCTTGTAGAAATACTTGGTAAAGCTGAGTTCGTAGCCTACGGTGGGTTCGCCGAAAATAACATCAGGTGTATAAGGCTTGACTTCGTTCTCGTAGAAGCCATCAATCCCGCCCGGATAGTTCATCGGAATCTGTTCCGTTTCGTTACGATTCGCCTTGTATTTTAAATTGCCCTTCTTGTCCTTGACCGGTTTGCCATTCTCGTCCAATACAGGTTTCATCAGCGGCACAGACCAGTAACCGAATTCAGAATTGTCGAAAATCTTGCTCTGTTCCGTTTCCTTAAAATCCATCAGGAGTTTCAAAATCTTTGCTCGGTCCGCCTCGTTCGTTTCGCAATTCTTTTCGCCCAGATTCTTGCGGAGCGGTGTCTTGATGGCGGTCGCATCAATCAACTGCACCTTGCCCTTGCGGCGTTTTTCCTTGCGGTTCGTGACAATCCAGATGTAGGTGCCGATACCCGTGTTATAGAAATCCTTTTCGGGCATTGCAACAATCGCTTCGAGCATATCGTTTTCGATAATATACTTGCGCAAGTTGCTGTTGCCCGAGCCTGCATCACCCGTAAAGAGCGAGCTTCCGTTGTGCACCTCCACGATGCGGGTGCCGAGTTCCGTATCCTTCATGCGGCTCACGTTGTTCGCCAAGAAGAGCATCTGCGGGTCGCCAATGTCGGGAACAAAGTTTATGTCGTCCGAAAGCACAAAACGACTGTCGGTAATTTCCTTCTTGTCCGAAATCCCCCAGTTCTTGAGGTCTTCTTTCCATGCCGTACCAAACGGCGGGTTCGAAATGCAGAAGTCATAAGTTTCGCCAATGTGACCGTCTTGCGAAATGGTCGAACCAAAAGCGATATAGTCGCGCTGCTGCTTGTTCAACGAATAACTGAAGCTCTTGATTTGGCCCGAAATCATGATATCCGCCTTGCAGGTGGCGTAAGTATCGGGCATCAGTTCCTGACCGAAAATGTGGATCTTGATTTTCTTGTCGCGTTCACGTGCCATGTCAAGGATTTTCTCCTTGGCAACCGACAAGATTCCGCCCGTACCGCAGGCTCCATCGTAAATGGTGTATGTCGAATTTTCAAGTTTGTCCGCAATCGGGAGTATAGTCAAGTCGGCAAGCAACTTCACCATGTCGCGCGGCGTAAAGTGACGACCGGCGCTAGTCACCGCATAGGCTTCGTTGAAGCGGCGGAGCAGTTCCTCGAACACCGTTCCCATCATGTGATTATCGACACCGGGCAAAGTTTCTTTTCCGTTCGCATCTTTGACGGGCTGAATTCCCAAGTTGATGGACTTGTCGGTAAACTTCTCGATGATGGAACCCAGGCGGTTGTTCTCGGTAAGCTTGTCGATGGTCGGCAACAGTTCGAACTTCTTGACAATGTCCTGGACATCCTTGCTGTAACCGTCGATGTATTCCAGGAAATTCATTTTGAGACGGTTCGGGTTCGTCTCTGCCGTCAGCGTGCGCATCGTAAACTTCGAAACGTTCACGAAGGGATATTTGGTGATGGCGGTCAGCACCGGCTCGTAGTTCACAATGTTTTGCTTGTCGAGTTCGGCCTTCTGCTTGAGAACGGCCTCTTTCGTGGGCTCCAAGAGAACGTCGATGCGGCGAAGCACCATCATCGGGAGAATGACCTTCTTGTAATCGACCTGTTCAAAGACATCCACCAACACGTCGTTGGCGATATTCCACATAAAACTGACCAGCTTGTTGAACTGCTGCGTGTTATCCATAAGGGCCTCATTTGCTAGCCCTTATATCTGTGCATTCAATCCACAAAAAAGGCGTGGCGTCGAATGAACTTACCGAAACCGTGGCTCTGGAAAACCAATTGCACAATAAGCACAAACGACCCACGCCCATTGCTGGACGTGAGTGTTCGCCTTACTCTCGTGCAATTTTGAAAATTTTCCAGATTTTCGGTTCCGAGAATAAGAGCTAACTCAACGTTAAACTCGCGCCCCTCGCCGTGAAACAAGGAGCTATGTCAGTGATAATATATATAAATATGCAAGAGGGTGATCCCCGCCTACGCGGGGATGACAAAAGAAAAAGGAGGTGGTCAAAAATTTTGACCACCTTGTACAAGAAAAAGCCGGGGCGTTGCGGGCTGGCGTCTGAAGCCCGCAGAGGGGGGAGCGAAAGATACGGCTAGATGGCGGCTCAAGGCCGCCATGACGATGTAGCTGGAGCGAGGGGGAGACCTCCCCCACCATAAAAACTACCGCGCGGGGTATTCTTCGAAGGCCTTGCTATTCGCGTAAAGGTCGCTGCCCTTCCAGTCAAACAGCGCGGGGCCCCAGGCGCCGCTGAGCGTCGGCTCCATTCCCTTCACCATCTCGTTCGTGCGCTTGCGCGAGCCGTCGTAATTGTAGTGGTTGTCCTTGTCGCCACCGTTGTATTCCGAGACGATGAATTCCAGATCCGGGTAGCCCGAAGTGACCGTCTGGAAAAGCGATTTCCAGTTGTCGGGAGCGCCATCGCCGTACGCCGTGTAGGCGGAGAATCCCATTACGTCGGCGGGGACCCTCTGATTCTTGAAGATTTCCGTCATCCACCAGGTAACCGTATTGGACTGGCGGATGCGTTCGATGTGCAGCACGGTCTTTGTCGAAGGAGAAACTTCCTTGACGGCCTTGATGCCCGCCTTGAAATACTTGGCCGCGTTAGCCTTGCCGCTCGCGGTTCCCATGTCGCCGTTAATCGAGGTGGAAGCCTTATCCACACCGTTGCCCCAGCAGTCCGTACTGCTGTTCGGCACGTGAATGAGGATGCCCGGAGTAGTCTCGTTGCCGACCTGCACCATCGCGGGGAGCGAATTCACCTTCTTGAGCGCGTTCATCAAATCGAGGGTGTAAGCATACACGGAATCGGCGAGCGCGTCGGAACTGCTCACCTTGCGCCAACGGTTCGGGATAATCTGCTTACCCGGATCGGCCCAGTTGTCGCTGTAATGGATGTCGAGCAAGAACGCCATGCCGGCGGCCTTGATTTTTTGCGCGTAGGCGACGATGTGGTCTTTGTCGGCATAGGCTTCGGCCTCGTGACCGCAACCCGACGCGGCATAGCCGTACTGCGCCTTGGGATCCACGAAGGTCTTGAGGCGGATGGCGTTGAAGCCGTGGTCTTTCAACAAGGTGAAGATGTCCTTCTCGGTTCCGTCCACGTCGTAGAACTTGGTTTTGTTGCGTTCGTATTCCTGCACGGTCGAAATGTCGGCGCCGGTATAGAACTGGAATTCGATAGGAGCGTCGGCCGACGGCGTCGCAGAAGATTGCGGGGGTTCCGACGCCGAGGAACTCCGAGGCCCGAAGAAAGAACTGGAGCTCGGATACGGATCCCACATAATCAAAGACGAGGAAGAAAACGGCGAAGGCACAGAAGAAGACTGCGGGTCAAGCGAACTGGACGAGAGGCCAGCCTCGGACGAGCCCTGGATAGCCGAACTCCGATGAAAGAATTTCCGAGGACAGTTCGTCCGACGATATCGTACCTTCGGCAGGAGAAGTAGATTCCCCGCTACAGCCGAACAAGGCCAGCGCAGCGAATGCGCCAACCGAAACCAAACCAATTGTTCCCTTGCGATAACCCATACCCTAAATTTAAACTAAAAAAATTTTGGAGTCGCAACTAAAATTGTAAATTTAAGCTATGGAACCATGGGATTTGCTCGCATCCGATAGCGTTCAGGACTTTGTAGAACAGGCCCTGTCAAAAAAGATGGACGCATTGCAAGTTTCGACCGCGCTAAACAAGGCGGGCTACAGCAACGAGGACCGCGCCGCCATCATGGACTACATGGCGCTCGTGCCCAAGTTCCGCGAGAAATTCTGTTCAGGCAAAAAAGCAAATAACGGAACCGCCCGCGGGGTATTCCTCCTGTGCGACAAGCTCGCGCTGGAACAGAGTACCGCGCAAGATATAGGGCGCTGGAAGGCCGCACTCTGGCCAAGCGAAGGTTCCGTGAACGATTTGTGCTGCGGTATGGGCGGCGACAGCTTTTTCTTGCCGGCCGGGCTGAAGGTCACCGGAGTTGACCTCGACGAAAACCGCCTTGCGATGTACAGGCATAACTTGAAGGCGTTCGGGAAAGACGCATCTACCAAGTGCGCCGACGTGCGAGATGTTGCACGCGAAAACGACATAAAGATGCCCGCCTCCGCGGGCATGACGAAAACGGACTACTTCACCATCGACCCGGCACGCCGCGCTATTGAAGGCGAAAACCAGCGCGACTTGCGCAACCTCACGCCCACGCTCGAAGAAGTCGTAGAAATCAGCAGGCATTACAAGGGCGGCATGGCGAAACTCCCGCCCGGCTACCCGCCCGCCGAAATCCCGGACAACACCGAAATCCTGTACCTGGGCGGCCACGGCGACTGCCGCGAATGCTTGGTGCTGTTCGGGGAACTCGCGAAACATCCCGACACCGTCCGGGCAGTAATTGTCGACAAGAACGGCGATACCGTCGCCGAATGGAGCCGCAAGCGCGACCGCTCGCTCGAGACGCTCGACGACGACCTGCAAGAGAAACTCGACCGGAACGACAGCCTCGAGGGCAAGGACCGTACTTACCGCACAGAGCGACCTGCCCCTCGGGGAGATAGGCAAGTACATCGCGGAACCTGCGCCCGTGCTCATCCGTAGCCACCTCTTCAACGCGGCGGCCACCGTCCACGATGCCGATGCGCACCTGATTTCGGAAGGCATCGCCTACGTGACCAGCGAAAAACCGCTCCCCGCTCCCGGCTTTGCAAGCTACGAGGTGCTCGCGCATACCGAGATCGCGACCGGCGCCGTCCGCAGCATGCTCAAGGAACACGATGTCGGGAAAATCACGCTCAAGTTGCGCGGCGTAAAACTCGACCCCGACGCCGAAACCAAGCGCCTGAAGCCGAAGGGAAAGAATTCCGCATTTCTATTCTACACCCGCTTCCGCGGCGAGAAAATCGCAATTTTAACAAGGAGATGCCCACCGGAGCCTGCCCTGAGCTGGCCGAACGGGCGGGCATGACAATATGGTAAAACTTGAACAATCCTGGCTGGACCTGCTCGCCGACCAATTCGAGCAGCCTTACTTTAAACAAATTAAAGAAAAGCTTTTGCAGGAGAAGGCGGAACATCACGTAGTCTATCCGCCCGGCTCCAAGATTTTCGCCGCACTCGACTACTGCCCCGTCGACAAGGTCAAGGCGGTCATCATCGGGCAGGACCCCTACCACAATCCGGGCCAGGCGCACGGGCTGTGCTTCTCGGTGCCCATGGGAATCGAGCCTCCCCCGTCGCTCGTCAACATCTTCCAGGAACTGCACGACGATCTGGGCATCACCCCGCCACCGCACGGGAACCTCGAAAGCTGGGCGCACCAGGGAATCCTATTGCTGAACGCATCGCTCACGGTCCGCGCCCACATGGCGGCAAGCCACGCGGGAATCGGCTGGCAGCAGTTCACCGACACCGTCATCCAGCGCCTCTCCGAAGTGCGCGAGAACCTCGTATTTTTGCTCTGGGGCAGTTTTGCCATCAAAAAACAGGCTCTCGTCGCCCCCAACCGCGGTCACCTGATACTTACGGCACCGCACCCGAGCCCGCTTTCGGCCTACCGCGGCTTCTTCGGCTGCAAACACTTCAGCAAGGCGAACGAATACCTCAAGAGCAAGGGTCTAGAACCCATCGACTGGAGCATTAAGTAGAAGTTCTTTTTCTATATTAACTAACATGACTAACAGAAACTCTCTCGGACGACTCATCCTCTTTATCGTGCTCGGCCTCATCATCGGCGGAGTACTCGGTGAATGCCTCGGGCTCCTCTTCGGGGAACTCGGCGAACTCATGAACGCCGGCGGTTACGACAACATCGTACGCAACTTCTTCGTGGCGTCCTTCGACTTGAACCTGGGATTCCTGGGCGACAAGGCGGATCCGATAGTCATCAACCTTTACATGATCAAGCTCGCCCTGGGCTTCGGTCTCAAGATTAACGTAGTAAGCATCGTCGGCATGATCGTGGCCATTTACATCATGAAATGGTCCGGAGGAAGCAGATAATGGAAACCATCAAGGATTTGAGCGCCAAGCTCGCGAGCGGGGAAACCTCCGCGGTCGCACTGGCGCAAGCCTCTCTCGCAAAGATTGAATCTACCAAGAACCTGAACGCCTATATTTCTGTACTGAACGAACGCGCGCTCGCCAAGGCCGCGGAATCGGACAAGAGACGTGCCGAAGGCAAGAGCCTGGGCGCGCTGGACGGCATTCCCGTGGCCGTGAAAGACAACATGTGCCTCGAAGGCACGCGCACCACGGCGGCCTCCAAGATTCTGGACAATTTTGTAGCCCCCTACACCGCGACCGCCGTCGAAAAGCTCGAGGCCGCCGGGGCAGTCATCGTGGGCAAGACGAACATGGACGAATTCGCTATGGGCTCGAGCAACGAGACTTCGTACTACGGGCCGGTGAAGAACCCGCTCGACGAGTCCCGCGTTCCGGGCGGTTCCAGCGGCGGTTCGGCCGTAGCCGTGGCCAGTGGCACGGTCGCCTGTGCGCTCGGCTCCGACACCGGCGGATCCATTCGTCAGCCAGCCGCATGCACAGGCGTTGTGGGCCTTAAGCCCACCTACGGCCGTGTGTCCCGCTATGGCCTGCTCGCCTACGCAAGCTCTCTGGACCAGATTGGCCCCTTCGGCGCTACCGTCGCCGACTGCGCCACGCTCCTTAACGCCATCTGCGGCATTGACCCGCACGACAACACCACCAGCACCCGCGAACCCGAGGACTTCGGCGCGAAGCTCGACGCGGGCGTGAAGGGCAAGGTCATTGGCGTCCCGAAGGAATATTTTGCCGAAGGTCTCGATGCCGACTGCAAGGCCGCCATCGAGAACATGCTCAAAAAGATGGAAGCCGAAGGCGCCACGCTCAAGGAAGTGAGCCTCCCGCACATCGGTTTCGCCGTGTCCAGCTACTACATTATCGCCACCGCCGAAGCGAGCTCCAACCTTTCCCGCTACGACGGTGTGCGCTACGGCTACCGCAGCAAGGAAGCCCGCAAGCTGTTCGACCTGTACGCCAAGTCCCGCAGCGAAGGTTTCGGCAAGGAAGTGCAGCGCCGCATCCTCCTCGGAAGCTACGTTCTTTCCGCCGGCTTCTACGATGCCTACTACGTGCAGGCTCAGAAGGTGCGCCGCCTCATCACCGACGACTTCAACAAGGCCTTTGAAAGCGTGGACGTGATTGCTAGTCCCACGATGCCGGGCCTCCCGCTCAAGTGCGGCATGAACGAGTCCGACCCGATGGCCGTGTACCTCTCCGACATCTACACCGTTAGTCTGAACCTCGCCGGTCTTCCGGGCGTGAGCGTTCCGTGCGGCATGGCAGGCGGACTTCCCGTCGGCCTCCAGTGGATTGGCAAGCCTTTCCAGGAAACGGATTTGCTCAGCGTCGCCGCCGCGACCGAAAAGCTGAACAAGTAATGAGAACATTCGTCAAGGCAATCTCGCTCGCCGTCGCACTCCTCGCGCCGCTCTCGTTCGCGCAGGAGTCCAGTTCGTCGGCCGTCGAATCGTCAGCAACCGTTGAATCGTCTTCGGCCGTTGAATCCTCGTCGTCAGAAGACGCCTTCGCCTCCTTCATGGACCAGCAGTCGGCAGACCCGTTCGCCGAATCCTCCTCGTCTGCAGAATCTTCTTCGTCCGAGGAATCTTCCTCTTCCGGAGAAGGACTCGTACTCATCGGCGGAGGATCCTCTTCGTCGGCTGTGCGCAGGGTATACGGCAGGGACGCTCCCGTCTATACGTTCGTCGCCACCGCAGGCCTTCAGTCCCCGAGCCGCGGCATCGTATCGTTCGAATACGTCGTCTCGCAAGAGATTTTCAACGTGGGCGTACACTTCACCGACTACAACAGCGACCTCTTCCAGTTCGGCGTTTCCGCCATCTACTACCCCATGGAAGTCCGTTACTTCTATACATTCCTCACCTCCGACTGGATTCATGGAACGTATGAAAGGGACCGCGACATCGGTGCGGGAATCTACAAGGAATTCGACGAGACAGAGAACTACTGGCGCGTTGTCATCGGTATTGGAACCGAAGCCCTGTTCATGGACCACTTCGGACTCTATGCAGAAGTCGGCTTTGAATTCTTTGCCGGCGACGGCAGCTACTTCTTGCACCTGAACAAGGAATACGGAAGGCTCGACAACGACAACTTCGAAATCCCGTACGGTATCGGTATCATGATACCGTTCTAGAGTTCGCGAAGCTCTCTCAAGCTATCTCGCGCAACATCCAATTTGCAAAACAAAAACCCGCGATTTGAATCGCGGGCTTTTCAATTACAACGATAAAGCGGAATTACTCGCCCGTGCGGTAGTTCGGGGCTTCCTTCGTAATCGTCACGTCGTGCGGGTGCGATTCGCGGAGGCCTGCGCCCGTAATACGGACGAACGTCGCCTTCTTGTAGAGTTCTTCGAGATTAGCAGCACCGGCATAACCCATAGCAGAATGGATACCGCCAATTAGCTGGTAAACGGTGTCGCGGAGCGGTCCCTTGTAAGGAACGCGGCCTTCAATGCCTTCCGGAACGAACTTGCGCGGTTCCTGGACGCCACCCTGGAAGTAACGGTCGGCAGAACCGGCCTTCATCGCACCGAGGGAGCCCATGCCACGGTAGCTCTTGTAGCTACGGCCATCGGCGAGAATGACTTCGCCCGGAGCTTCCTCGGTACCGGCAAAGAGCGATCCCACCATCACGGCGTGACCGCCGGCGGCGAGAGCCTTCACGATGTCGCCAGAGAACTTGAGGCCTCCGTCGGCGATAATCTTCACGCCGACCTTGCGGGCCATCTTGCCGCATTCCACGACAGCGGAGAACTGCGGGTAACCCACACCGGCCACGATACGCGTGGTGCAGATGGAACCCGGACCGATACCCACCTTGACGATGTTGGCACCGCACTTGGCGAGTTCTTCCACGGCTTCCGGCGTGCAGACGTTACCGGCGCAAATCGTGAGTTTCGGATACTTTTTGCGAACGGTCTTCACCATGTTGCGCACACCGATGTGGTGGCCGTGAGCCGTATCGATAATCAACAGGTCGACGCCGGCGTCCACGAGGGCAGCCACGCGTTCGAGAGTATTGGCAGAGGTACTGACAGCGGCACCCACGAGCAACTGGCCGTTCTTGTCGAGGCTAGCATTCGGGTTGTTTTCGCGCTTCAAGATGTCAGTCATCGTGATGAGGCCCTTCAAGGCACCGGAAGCGTCCACGAGCGGGAGCTTTTCGATACGCTTTTCGGCGAGGATTTCCTTCGCCTTGGCGAGACTCACCTTCGGGCTGGCCGTCACCGGATTCTTGGTCATCACGGAACGGATCTTCACGTTCATGTCGCTCACCGTGCGGAGGTCGCGGCTCGTGAGCATACCGAC
>CADBLC010000085.1 GCA_902795385.1 Fibrobacter succinogenes
CTACAGCCCCGTCGGTTGGTTACAGACAAAAGAAGTCATCGCCGGCTACATGCGCACCGCAAAGCTTATCCGCGAAGAACTCTCCGCTGCAGGCTACACGGTGTTCGGCGGTGAGCACGCGCCCTACATCTGGTGGAAGATTCCCGATGGTGAAAAATCGTTCGACTTTTTCGACAGGCTCCTGGCCACCTGCGAAGTGGTAGGCACCCCCGGTAGCGGATTCGGTCCCTGCGGCGAAGGGTACTTCCGCCTTACCGCCTTCGGAGACCACGAACGCACGAAAATCGCACTCCAGCGCATCAAGGAAAAGCTATAAGCGATGAACCCACACCTAGAGATTGCTTCGCCTTCGGCTCGCAATGACAACTTTTCTCTCGTCTCTCGTCTCTCGTCTAAACACTAACCTCAAACCTCTTTTACTATCTTATGTCCATGCCCATTCCCATAGGTTCAGAAATCTCTGTAATCCAGAAGATTAGCGTCGCGATTATCCACGAACGCAATGTCGAGAAGTTGCTGGAAAACGTTCTCGGCATCCTGGAAACAGAACTCGGGATGTTGCGCGGAACTTTCGCGCTCCTGTTTGGCGACACTCTCAAGATTGAAGCTTCGCACGGGCTCGACGAATCCGAAAAGCAGCGCGGTTCTTACCGCATGGGTGAAGGCATTACAGGGCATGTGGCAGAGCGCGGCATAAGCCACGTGATTCCCGACCTGCGCAAAGATTCCAGGTTCCTGAACCGCACCGGAAGCCGCCACTATGAATCACAAGTGGCATTCATCTGCGTGCCGCTGATTCACGACGGACAAGTGATTGGCACGCTCTCGATCGACCGCCCTGTTGACGGCACAACCGATCTCGACCGCGACGTGGCCCTGCTCGAGATTATCGCGAACATCACTGGCGATGCCGCGAACGAATGCATAGAACTCCATAACGAACGCGAAGCGATGCTCGAAGAAAACCGCAAGCTCCGCGACATGCTTTCGAACAACCCGGGCGACCTTGTAGGCAACTGCCGCGAGATGCAACAGATTTACGAACAAGTTCGCCAAGTGGCGCCTAGCGATGCAACCGTATTGATTCGCGGTGGCAGCGGTACGGGTAAAGAGATGATTGCCCGCGCTATCGTTAATTTGTCTGCAAGAAAGGACAAACCCTTCATCACGCTCAACTGCGCCGCTCTCCCCGAGAACCTCGTTGAAAGCGAACTCTTCGGCCACGAAAAGGGCGCCTTCACCGGAGCCGTGAATCGCCGCATCGGCCGCGCCGAAGCAGCTAACGGCGGAACGCTCTTCCTCGACGAAATCGGTGACCTCACTATTCAAACACAAGTCAAGCTGTTGCGCTTTTTGCAAGAGCGCACCTTCAGCCGCGTAGGCAGCAACGAGGAACTCCATTCCGACGTGCGCTTCCTTGCCGCCACTAGCCGTAACCTGGAAGAACTGATTAGCCAGGGCAAGTTCCGCGAAGACCTTTTCTACCGCCTGAACATCTTCCCGATTTCGATGCCCGACTTGGCAAAGCGCAAGTCCGACATCATCCTGCTCGCAGAACACTTTATCGAAAAGATGAACCTGCGTTACAACAAGAAGGTGCAACGCCTTTCGACAACGGCCATCAACCTACTCATGAGCTATCACTGGCCGGGTAACGTGCGCGAGCTCGAGAACTGCATGGAACGTGCGGTACTTACCGCGAGCGACGACTGCATCCACAGCTACAACTTGCCTCCGTCATTACAGACAAGCTTGAGCGTCGGTGCCACCGGAGTTTCGGCAAGCAAGACTGCACCGCTCGAAGTAATGATGGACAACTACGAACGCGAAATCATTACCGAAGCCATCAAGCGCAACGACGGAAACATTTCTGCCGCAGGCCGTGACCTGGGCGTGTCACCGCGCATGATGAACTACCGAATGAACAAGCTCGGTCTGAATTCCAAAAATTAATGTGGGAAAAAATTAGTTGGCCGTCTTGACGCCGGCAGCTTCGAACACAGCCTTGTTCTTTGCTTCCGGAAGCGCGACAGTCGTAATCCAGTTGTACTCGGCAATACCGGCAAGGCCCACGCGGGCACAAAGCTGGTCACGAGCTACGTTGTACGCATTAAGAATCTGGACCTTTTCGCCGTCGGCGGCGTTGTCGATTTTTTCGCTCCACTTGACACCGAGTTCCACGAGGGCGGCACTCGCCTTCGCGTAGCGCTTGGCCTGGTCTTCCGTAATCACGGGACTAGACGGCGCAGTGAACTGATCTACGGTGACAATGGGAACCGACTTGGGAGCAGCGGCCTGCTGCTGCGTCATGTCGGGAGTTGCCTCGTCGCCCTGCGAACAGGCAACAAAAAAAGAGGCGATAGCCAAAATTGAAATTACAAGAATCCGTTTCGACATATGCGCCTCTTTTTTTAATAGCGGTTCAGGGATTTGAACCCCGGACCAATGGATTATGATTCCAGTGCTCTACCACTGAGCTAAACCGCCATGTAGGGACAAATATAGCAACAAACCCCGCCTTTTTCAAGGCATTTTGCCCAAATAAATTTAAAAATGGACATCTGCCTGTACAAAATCTTCGCCCCAGTCGATGGTCATCCATCCGGGAGCGGAGCTTTTCATACTAAAGTACGGAGTGTTGGGGTCTATCTGCATCTGCGTTGACGGTGCGGCATGCACGTACTGGTTCCCCATCTTCACCTCGAACTCGTGGTGGTAGTGCCCGCAGAATATGTGGTTCAAGTTCTTGAACTTTGACAATACCTGCTGCACCTCGACCATGTTCTTGAGGTGATAACGGAGATCCATAAACCTGTGGTTGCAGAAGCATGGCGGATGATGCATGAACAGGAGCACCTCGCCATCCGCCTTGGGCACTTCGCGTTCTAACCAGTCAAGCTGTTCGCGTGAAACTTCGCCACAGGCGCTATCAATAAAGAAAATCCTGCGACCTTGGATATCGAAGCTGTAATAGCACTTTCCGTCGGTCACTTCCAGGTTGTAATACTTCTGCATTACATCTATACGGTCATGGTTGCCGGGTATGATGCATACCGGGACAGGATAGTCCTTTATCGTGTCCGCGATGAACTGGTAGGCGCCAGGCTCGGCATCTTCATTGGCCAGATCTCCCGAAAGTACCAGGAGGTCCAGGTTCTGCATAGACGACGAATTGAGTGCAAAAAGGAAATTTGCACGTACATCTATACCCTGGACAAATTCCTCGGATTCGCCGATATGCAAATCCGATATCTGACCTATTTTAATGATCTTAGATGTCATTGTACTTAATATAGTTTATCTAAATCTAAAAAAGGCAACTATTTAAATAATCTGACTTTATATGTGATATTTGTCATCTTTTTCAATAGTCGTCAGTGAGTAGCCTGTGGATTAATGTCAAAAACCCCGGTTCAACATCTATCAACATTGAAAAATGTTCATAAATGATGAATTTTCAACATTTTCAAGCTTTTTCACTGATTTTCCTTCTTTTTGATGTTCAACAACTTGGAAGTTCTTTCAGGAAAATCTATCCACTCTCAACATCATTACTATCTATATCTTTTTATATAAATAAGGATAAATAATGATATAGTGGTGGATTAGAGCTTGATCGGTTCCTTAGGAGCAGCAGGAGCCTGTTGGGCAGGAGCAGCAGCATGGGTACCCATCTGGCAGTTACCCTGGAAAATGGCACCTTCCTGGATAATGAGCTGCTTGGTCTTGATGTTGCCGACAAACTGGGAGTTGCTTTCGAGGATGAGCTTATCGGTATCGATATTGCCCTTCACGCTACCGGCGATAACAGACGTAACGCTCTTGATTTCGCCTTCGACATAGCCAGCCTTCTCGATGATGAGTTCGCCATCGATATTGATGCTGCCGTTGATCTTGCCGGCGACACGCACGTCGCTCTTGCCGCTGATATCGCCCTTGATGAGGACAGTGCTACCGATCTGAGTGATTTCCTGTTCGCTTTTTACAGCCATATTTTGCTCCTTGTTATTAGTAGTGTGTGAAAATTTCTGGGTTTATCCTTTTTCCGTCTTTCATGATCTCGTAATGCAGATGGGCTCCCGACGAATTGCCGGTAACTCCCACTGTACCGATGATACCACCTTTGGAAACGGACCTTCCCTTGCGTACCCTGATATCTTTCAGGTGTGAATAACTGCTCTTGTAGCCGTTCTGGTGGTCGACAACGACGGTATTGCCTAGCTCGCCCATCTGTCCGGCAAATTCGACTACGCCGCTACCCGTGGCAAATACGGGACTGCCGGCAGCTGCAGAAAAGTCGACACCGAGGTGGTCTTCTTCCTCGTCGAACTTCTTGCTTTCGAGCCCGGCGACCGGCAATATGCTCGGGATACGGTCGAGCCTGATTTTTTCGTCACCGGATTCCCAGCTGTGGATATTGTCGTAGTCCACGTTGATTTTTTCGTTGGGAGTGTGGACAAAACGGTTGCGGTCGATAATGCTGTTGATTTTCGCCGAATCGTTTTCCACGAAGGTGCCGAGGATGTTCTGGAGCCTGTTTTCCAAAACCCAGAGCGAGTCGAGCCTGGAGAACATCTCTTCGTAGTTGTTGTCCTTCTTGACAAGCTGGGCATTCATCACGCGCATTTTTTCGTAACTTGCCACAATCTTGTTAATCTTTCCGAGATTGAAGATGAATGCCGCAGACACGATGATGAATACGACAAGCGCAATTTTCGCCGTGGTAAACCACACGGTGGAAATCTTGTATTGCTTGATTCCCTTCGAATCTTCAGGAATAATCTGGACGGTATAGTACTTGCGTTTCACCGTTAGGCCCTTTCCATGATTTCCTGGATGCGGGTCAGGTCATCCATGCTATAGTAGTTGATGACGATGGTCCCCTTGGATTCGTCCGAAGCGCTCGGGTTGAGCTGTACCTTTGTGCCGAGGAACGTCTCGAGGCGGCTCGCGAAATTCTTCATGTCGGCGCTGAGTTCGCGCTTGGGTTTCACGGGTGTCTCGGTGGCGTCGACGGGCTGCTTATCCACATTGTCTTCCGTTTCACGCTTTTCGTCTCGCGGTTGGTTGATATCTTCACCGCGGGCGATGGCTTCAATCTGGCGGACGTTGAGTCCTTCGTCTATCACGCGCTTAGCGAGTGCTTCGGGGTCTTCCACCTTGTCGCTGCAGAGGGCTCGGGCGGCGCCTCCGGCAATTTTTCCTTCCTCTATCCACAAGAGCACCTGTTCCGGGAGCTTGAGGAGGCGGAGACTGTTGGTAATTGCGGAGCGCGACTTACTAACAATTTTGGACAGATCTTCGTGCGTATAGCCGTGATTATCGATCAATTGTTGATAAGAACGTGCAATTTCGACCGGATTCAGGTCGACGCGCTGGATATTTTCGATGAGCGCCCATTCCGCCATCGCCTTGTCGTCGATGTTGTCGTAGACCTGGGCCTTGATGGTCGGGAGTCCGGCGAGTCTGGTGGCGCGGGTACGGCGTTCACCGCTGATGATCTGGTAGCGGTTGCCAACCTTGCGCAGCACGATCGGCTGGATGAGTCCGTGTTCCTTGATGGAATCGGAAAGTTCAGCGAGTCCAGTGTCGTCGAAAACCTTGCGCGGCTGGTACGGGTTGGCGTCGATAAGGCTGACGTCTATATCCACAATTTTCTTGTTGTCGACTTCTGCAGCGGTATTTTCGACCGGATTGTTGATAGGATTGTTGGAAACTCCGTGAGCCCCGAAAATGGCGGACAGGCCGCGACCAAGTGCTTGTTTTCCCATTACTTGTCCTTATTCAAAATTTCTTCTGCCAGTTTCATGTATGCCTGCGAACCGGAACTCTGCACGTCGTACAGAATGACCGGCTTGCCGTGGCTGGGTGCTTCGGAAAGTTTCACGTTTCTCGGGATCATCGCCTGGAAGACGGTGTCGGAGAGATTTTCACGGACTTCTTCGGCGACCTGCTTGCAGAGCGTCAGGCGGGAATCGTACATCGTGAGGAGCGCGCCTTCGATTTTGAGGTTCGCGTTCAGGTTCTTCTGGACTTCGCGGATGGTCTTGAAGAGTTCGGTCATACCCTGCAGGGCGTAGTATTCGCACTGCACCGGGATGAGTACGCTGGTGGCGGCGGTCAGCACGTTCAGCGTGAGGAGGTTCAGGCTCGGCGGTGCGTCGATGATGATGAACTCGAATGCCTGCTTCAGTACGTTCATCACGCGTTCGAGCCTGCGTTCGCGGCTCATGGCGTTCACGAGTTCGATTTCCATCACGGCGAGGTCCGGTCCCGAAGTGATGATCTTCAGGTAGTCGAGCGTCGTGTCGATGATGGCCGGCTTGATATTTTCGTAGGTAATATTGTCCGGATTGTCGGCCAGCTGGAGAATCTCATGGATATCCATGTCTTGCGATTCCATGAAACCGAGACCCTGCGACGCGTTCCCCTGCGGGTCCATGTCGATAAGGAGAGTCTTCTTCTCCAGGGCGGCAAAACTTGCAGCCAGGTTGACGGCTGTCGTGGTCTTGCCCACGCCGCCCTTCTGGTTGCATACTGCTATCACTTTACTCATTTATTACCTCGAGTGACTAAGGCGTAATCCTGTTCTTCGTTCGGCAGCTTGTATTTCCAGATGTTGACTGCCGGGTCGTTTTCCAGGTGTGAAATGCTATTGAAACTTTTTAATGTGAGGAAGAGTCCGCCCTTCTTGAGTGCGGGCTGTGCACGTTCCCAGTCGTTTTCGAAAGTCGAGAGGGCGCGGCAGCTGATGAAGTCCAGGTCGGCAAGGCCCGAAGTTTCGAAGCGCTTGCCCACCACGGTCAGGTTCTTGAGTCCGAGTTTTTCCTTCGCGTAGTTCATGAACTCCACGCGCATGTGGCGGGGCTCCACCGCATAGAACTGCACCTCGGGCATCGCGATGGCGAGCGGGAAGACCGGACAGCCTGCACCTGCACCCATATCAGCCCAGCGTTTAGACGAGAGACGAGAGACGAGAGACGAGAGATTGTTTGAGGGTAAACCATTATTGGACGATGATTTTTCCCTCTCG
>CADBLC010000086.1 GCA_902795385.1 Fibrobacter succinogenes
ATGCCACAAAGAAGCAGGTTGCCAGAGAGGCCAACGCTACTATACTAATTACACGCACTTTCACAGAGTGTTCCTCCTTGAATTTTTAAGGAAATATAACTTTTTTAGGCAAATGGCGCAATAGGGGCTATCTCCGAATGGCCTTGCCAACCAGGATTGCGGACAACACGCTCTCCCCCTCGGGGATGGCGCACAGCTTTTTCAGGCTGTCATGGTACACAAAATGCTCCGCACGGGCGGTTTTGTTCAAAAGCCGGGCAGAAATGTCCAGGGATTCCCCAAGAACCCCCGCATTGAGATTCAGGTAGCGGTAGGCCCTCTCGCCCAGCAGGCTGCAAGCCTCCTTCAGGTCGGCCGTGAAAATAACCGCGAACGAGGTGTTCTGCGCCTGCTCGGGGACGGCAAAGCACTTGATGAACTTCTTGATATCGAGCTCTCCCGCCTGCATGTAGAGCGACTTGCGCACAGGCACGTAACGGTACGACCCCGGATAAACGAACATCGCGTCGAAGACGACCACCCACACCTTAAGGAGGCCAGCCCCGAAGGCATTGAACTGTCCCACTTCCATCCAGCGCAGAATAGACGAAAAATCGTCGAGGTCCATGGTGACCGCACTGAACGGCAACAGGGATGCCGGCCTGGAATTGAGGAACCAGATTTCACGGAAAAAATAATCGTTCGGGAACTTGGGCGGCGCGAGCGGGAATTCCTCGCCGGGCAGGGCGCTTGTCGCCACGCGGCGCACCTTGACGCAACCCGCCACGTCGCTGATGCACTCGCCACGGTTCTGGAGCATGAACCTCGCCTGGTAACGGGTTCCCGGTTCAATCACCTCGCTGCGGTTGGAATAGGCGAACTCGCCCACGCCCTCGTCGAGCGAATTGAACGCCACCGCACTGTTCTCGGGGAATACGGCCAACGCGGCCAGGGGAATCTCGGAACCGCTAAGCCCGAGCGCCACCGCGACGGCATCGTCTACAAAAGCACCCACGGGGAACACGCGCTTGCCTTTTGACTTCGCGTAGATCATCGTGTTCGCGCAAGCGGCACCCACGTCCACCTGCACCTGGCGGTAAGCCGCCTCCCTAAAACGCCAAACGGAACGTTCCATGACGCCCGCATACAAATAAAATTCTTCGGCCTGGGCGACAACGTCTTTATCGGGGAACGCCGCCACGATGGCGGCCATCATCGGCTTCGAGCCGATATTCACGAGTTCCTGCGATTCTATGTCATAATAATATACACCGTCGGGAACGCTCCCGTTACGGATTACCGCATACACGGCAACCGACTGCACGGAATCGGCGAGCGCGGGCGCATGCAACGGGCTCTTGGATTCACTCAGCGGGTAACGTTTCGCCCCCACATACCTCTTGTCGGCAAGCGGCATCGATTCCCAGTGCAGGGCAATCGGGTCGCCAACGCTGCGCGGGGCGTAAAGCGTCGACTCGTGGTATGTTTCGGAATAGGACTGCACAACAAAAAAGATAAAAAGATTTTTGCATTTTTCGCCTAAAAAGGCTGTTTTCGGGCTCAAAATGAGGACAGTTGATACAGATTTACCATTTTTTCACATTCCTGGGCAAATATTTCGGGCTTTTTTTTATACATTTTAGGCATTGAGGTGTATATGAGACTTACGAAACGTTCTGTTTTCGCGATGTTTTTGGGTTGTGTGGCCTTCTACGCAGGCTGCGGTGATTCTTCTACAGATTCCACTCAGACCGAGGAAATCCCGGGTCAAACCGATTCGACGACGACTCCCCCGGTCATCGATTCTATTCCCAAGACGGATTCCATTCCCGGTACGGATTCGCTCCCTCCTTCCACCGATTCTATCCCGGCGGTAGAATTTACCATTCCTGAAGAGGCTGCCGAAATTACCCCGGCGGTGACGATTACCCCGGATACGGGCAAGGGCCTCCTGCTCGACGACTTCGAGGACGGCGACAACATGAGCCTCCTCGGCGAAAACTACTGGTACACTTACGATGACGCCGACAACGACGGCGCCTCCATCATCCTCACCCCGCTGAGCGACGAAGGCTACCCGAAGGCGCGCCGTTCCGACAACGGCACAAAATACGCCTGGGCAGTCTACTACAAGCTCGACAAGGGCGAATACAAGTACGACCCGTACGTGGGCTGGGGCGTAGAACTCCCCGACTCCATCGACTATAGCCGCTTTGGCGGCATTACCTACTGGTACAAGGGCGGCGCCCACGAAATCCACGTGGAAACTTCCGACGTGAAGGATTACGACGTCCATCTGGCCAAGGTGCCGGTCGCACGCGGCTGGCAGAAGGTCGCCATCCGTTTCAAGGATCTTGAACAGGGCGGCTGGGGCAAGGAAGTCGCGTTTGACGCCAAAAACCTTGTGAAGATAAGCTTCCAGGCAAAGGGCAACGGCAAGAACGATTCCCTCCTCATCGACAACGTCTACCTGCAAGACACGAGCGAAGTAGCGAAGGACACCGCCGACATGAAGATTAACGACCCCGAGATTCCGGAGGTCAAAATCGGCGACATCGCCATTAGCAACCCGCTCCAGGCCAAGGCGATGAAGTACCTCGACAAGGGCATCAACATCACGAACTGGCTTGAAGAAGACGGCACGCTGTTCAAGGGCGAATTCAAGTTCGACGGAACCGACGTGAAACTCATGGCCGACAACGGCATCAAGTCTCTCCGATTCCCCATCGACCTCGACCAGTACGCCACCAACCGCGACGCCTTCGTGGCCGACACCACCATCGAACTCAAGTTCGACGACGAAAACCTCTTCGCCGTGCTCGACTCCTTCGTGGAATGGACCGGCAAGAACGGAATGTCGTTCGTAATCGACTACCACGAATACGACAACAGTTACAACCAGACCAGCGCCAAGAACGCAAGCTATATCAAGATGATGGCGAACGTGTGGAAGCACGTGGCGGCGCACTACGCCTCGAGCACCCGCGAAGACATCTTCTTCGAGCTCCTGAACGAGCCCGACATGAGCAAGGGCAAGGTCACATCCGCCAACTGGCGCACCGCTGCCCAGGAAATAATCAAGGCCATCCGCACGGTCGACACGACGCACACCATTATCTTCGGCGATGCACAGTGGTACTCCATCAAGCTGCTCGCGAATGGCGCTCCGCTTGAAGACAAAAACATCATCTACGCCATCCATACCTACGAACCGTTCGTGTTCACGCACCAGGGCGCCGACTGGGCCGATACAAAGCCCATCAAGAACCTCATGTTCCCTTACGACAAGGAAAAGTGGTCGGAATACAGCGCCGATTTCGGTGTCAACAAGGCCCTCCCCACCAATTACAAGAACGCCATCTTGAACTACTACAAGATTGGCAACAAGGAATACATCTTGAACCTCATTCTCCCCGCGAAGGAATGGGCCGTAAAGAACAACGTCCCGGTCATCATCAACGAATTCGGCGCCTACAGGAACAAGTCCGACGCCCAGTCCGTGCTGAACTACATGACCGCCATGAGGGAAATCGGCGACACGCTCCAGATTCCGCTTACGCACTGGGGCTACACCGGCGGATTCTCCCTGTTCGAATCTACGGACGGCGTGAAGGGCACAGGTTTGATCGAAGGCATAAAGGAAGCCTTCGGACTATAGAGTTCCTCCTAACCCAAAAACCAAGCCGTGCGAGCAATCGCACGGCTTTTCTGCAATCGCACGGCTTTTCTGGTATAATATTGGGTTTTTCGGCCTAAATTTCCTAAATTTCGGATATGCGCATCTTTTACGGCAATAACAGCGACATCCGCTGGAAAACGGCGGCCACGGACCATTTCCAGTTCATCTACCCTGTCGAATACTCGAGCCACGCGGCCAAGGTATCGGCCTACGCCGAAGCCGTGTACGATTCCGTCGTGAGCCGCTACCACCACGACCTTCCCGGCCGCGTAAGCGCCACGCTCAACAACGCCCTCTACAGCAACGGCAACGCCATCCCGAGCGAGAACAGCATCAACCTCTGGCTCACCAACTGGGACTTCAAGGTCCGCAGCAGCCACGGCTGGCTCTCTGACGTGGTGACGCACGAATTCAGCCACCTGGTGAGCATCGAGAACGCGAGCAAGTTCAGGCCGAACCTCTACGGATTCCAGGTAAGCTACTCCGACTACTACAACGAGCGCACCACGCAGGATTTTGCGACCATGGTCCCGTTCACGCTGCAGCCGCTCTGGTTTGCCGAGGGTACCGCCCAGTACGAATCGAGCCGCATGGGTTTTGACGCCTGGGACACGCACCGCGACATGCTGTTGCGCGTGGCCGCCTTGAACGACAGCCTCCTTACGCTCCCCTACATGCACGACTTCTCAGACAACTCGCTGTTCGCGGAACTCGGCCCCTACACGCAGGGATTCTCGCTCGTGCGCTACATCAGCGCCACCTACGGCGAAGACGCCGTCCCCAAGATTTGGCACGAGATGTCCAAGTTCCACCGCCTCACGCTCGACGGCGCCATCAAGAAGGTCCTCGGCATTAGCGAGCAGGAACTCTACGACAACTGGAAAAAAGCGATTACCGAAAAGTACAAGGCACAGCGCGACAGCCTCGGCACGCTCGTCGAGGGCACCAAGATGACCGAAGGCGCCTTCTGGCAAGACTTCCCCGTAGTCGCGGGCAACAACCTGTACGGCGTCTCGAACTTCGGCGGCCCCTGGTTCGACGGCGGGCTGTTCAAAATCGAAACGGAAAGCGCCGCAACAGACAGCACGAACGACAGCACCGCGGTCAAGGATTCCACCGAAAAAATTGACGGCGTGGAAGTGGGCGACATCGAAGTCGAGAACGAGAACACGACCATCGACATCGGCGACTACGCCAAGCACGGATTCAGCATCAAGAAGGGATGGCTCGACAAGGGCATCGACGTGTACGAAGACAGCGTGCAGGGCCCCGTCCTCGCCTACGTGAGTTACCAGAACCGCGACCGCGACGGCCATGCGCATTTTGACATCGCCGTAAGCGACACCAACAAGAACACAGTCTCGGTCACCTACCTCGCCGACGCCGTCTACCCCGCCTTCGACCCGCAAGGGACCACCATCGCCTTCGCCCTGCGCGAGCCCTACAGCACGCGGTTCAAACTTTCCAAGGTTCCCTACCCCAAGGACATCAACGACTACACCACCGAAGACCCGGTAGACATTTTTGTTCCCGACGCCAAGTACAGCTACTACAACATCTACAGCCCCAAGTTCAGCCCCGACGGCAAGAGAATCGCATTCGGGTTCTTCGACGACAGCACGCGCGGCATCGCCATCATCGACGCCGACGGCAAGAACTTCAAAGTCGTAAGCAACGCAAGCTACGACGAACGCGACGTGAACTGGATCGACAACGACAAGATTGTTTTCGCAAGCAACAGGAACGGCATCTTCAACCTCATCGAGAAGACGCTTTCCAGCGGAGCCGAACGCGCTATCACCAACGTCGTGGGCGGAGCCTTCACACCGGCACTCGCCAAAGACACGCTCTACTTTACGCAGTACGACAAGGACGGGTTCTCGCTCTACAAGCTCCCCTACGGCGAACTCCCGATGGTAAACGACACGACCGTCACCGTGACCGAACGTGACAGCGTCATCCAGGTCGCGGATACGGTATGGGCATGTATAGCTCCAGATTCCGGCTCAGTGGCCGGAATGACGCAAGATACGGTGGCCGGAACGGCGCAGGACTCCTGCACGAAATCGCCGACGGTCACGATGCGCGATTCGACCATCAAGATTGCCGACACGGTCCGCACCGTCACGCAAAAGCCCGCCGACGCCCCCATCGCGCTACACGGGAGTCCCATCGTCAAAACCGAGAAACCCCTCGAAATCAACGACATCGAATTCGCGGGCATCGAACGCGACTACCGGCCCATCCCGAACATCCCGCTGTTCGTCCCGATGCTCGTGTTCAGCGAAAACGCGCCCGACCTCACGGTATTCGGCGAAGGCAAGCTCAAAGTCAAGGCGGGCCTTGCCGCCATCATCAGCGACGCGCTCAAGAAGAACACCGTCCAGCTAGGGCTGTTGCTTGAACTCAGCAACGGCTTCGACTACATCAACGGCGACGGCCTCAACCCCGAACAAGAAAAGGAATTCTTCGCCTCCTGGGAAAACAGGAGCACGCCCATCGATCTCTCGCTCGGCTACTCCTACGCGAACTACACAAGCAAGGACACAGTACGCTACGAAGACGTCCGCGCCCACAACGGCGACAGCATAGGCACAAGCAATTACGCCATCTCCATGCAGTCCATCGTGGGTAGCGCCGGTTACAGCGTGTTCAAGAGCATCGACACCCTGCAAGTCGCGCTCGGTTACGACTGGGCGAACTTCAACCTGTACGAAGACAACTTCGACTGGACTTACCAGAAGAGAATCAGCGCGCTTATTGCGATTGGCCTCTACGGCGACCACGAGGAAGGCGCCGAGATTACCGGACAGGGCAACGGCCTCAGGCTGTACTACCAGTACGCGAATTCCGACCTCTACCGCCCGGGCACCTTCGCCGAGAGCTTCACCGTGACGGCAAGCGGTTCCATCAAGCCCAAGTACAGGAACTTCAACATCAACGAGTTCGGCCTGGACGCCTACGGGAGCCTGCAGAGCCCGCTTACGGGCGCGCGCCTTGCCGCCGGCGGCAAGATTGGCGGCATATTCAACTGGAGTACCGACGCGAACCAGGATACGCTCGACTCGTACTACTTCAATCCCATATTCCTCGAAGGATACCCCTACCTGAGGAGTTCCGAGAGCTACACGCTCGCAGGCATGCGCACCGCCGTCGCCGAGCTCCACTACCTGTTCCCCGTCTACGACGACTGGCGCAAGGGAGCCTGGATTTTCGAGACCAGACACTTCTACATCGACTTGTTCGCACAGATGGGCACCGCCTGGAACGGCAAGTGGTTCGATACCGACAAGCTCACCGACCACCGTTTCTGGGACCGCTCCGTCGGGTTATCGTTCCGCATGAGCAACCGCATCTTCTACGGTACCCCGCTCGACATCACGTTCACGCTCGCCCGCGGCCTGAACCGCATCGGCGAAGACGAAGACCTGCATGGCGGAAGAAAGCTCAACCCCATCGACCTGCCGCTGATTCCCGAAAGTGTCGCCCCCACGCGCATCAAGTTCGCGGTCGGCATGGGATTTATCAACTCGTGGCAATAGCCACGAGTTGATCGCTGCATCTGCGGCTCGGTCATAAACAAACTTTCAGTTTGTTTGCAACTCTCGCCTTGCGATGCAGTCATCAACAGCTGGCAGTAACCTATTTACGTTTCTTGCGGTCGGCTTCGCCGGGCAGCAATTGCCCAGGGCTCGTGCGTTCGCCGTCCTTGCCCGGGAAATTCGGGTTGTACTGCTTAATCTTGTTTTTCTTGACTTCGCCCTGCACTTCCGTGAGATGCGTTTCCCACTCCTGCATGGCCTTGTCCAAATCGGCTCGCGCCGACAGCATGAGTTCGCGGAGTTGCAACAATTCCTGCATCTGCTCGCGCTTCATCATCCACAGTTCCTCTTCTTCGGGCATGCGCTCGATATTGAAGAGCAAATTCAGGTACTTGTCCTCGGCCTCCTTGTAGGCCTTGTACATCTCGGTATAAATCATGTGGCGGTCGTCCACCATCGTCTGCTGCGGTGACGGATGCGACGTACAGCCCACGGCAACGAGGGCAAAAGCAAACAGCGGGAAAATTCGGGTTGTTAAAGCCATGGGACTATTCCGCAGGTTCTTCGTACTTGACCTTCAGGTTGTACAGGCGTTCGTTGGTCACGTGGCTCGTGAACGTCACCGTATCTTTCGTCACAGGGTGCACCATCGTGTGCGTACCGACCTTCACTTCACGTTCCTGGCACGGGATGCCCGTCTCGGGGTCGATCATCACCTCGAACTGGGTATCGTATTCGGCCTTGTGGCCCGCGGTGTAAGCCTTGTACTTTTCCGGGATGATGTTGCTATTCACGTGCTGTTCCCAGATGTAGTACGGGAAGCTCTCCGTTTCGTGCAGGTAGACGACGTAGTCCAGGCACTTGCGGTGGTCGCGGTGCTCGAAACCCTTCGTCACCACGGAATCGATCTTGATGAGCGCAAAGTTCAGGCGGCCCTGGTCCTTGAGCATCTGCGTGATGTTCGCCTTCACGGGTACGGCACCCGTAAGCAGGTGGTCCATTTCCCAGCGGTGCTTTTCCAGGCGCTTCAGGTGCGGCTTGTAGCTCGGGTTCAACAGCTGGTTGCGCCAGCGTTCCGGCATCGGGAGCCTATGCAGCAGGGAATCGTAACCTTCGTCAAGGCCCTCTACGCTGATTACGTTGCGGTCAACCGCCTTGATGTCCACGTTCTTCACGCGCCAGGCTAGTTCCGAGGGCATGTAGTTCTTGAGGTAACCGCGGGACTTGTCCATCTTGTACTCGCGTTTTACCACGAGGGTATCGCCCGACGAGGAGAAGTTCATGTCCACATAGGCGGCCGTAATGGTCCCCATCTGCTCTTCGCCCTTCAGGTCGATTGTCGCGAAATAGCTTTCGGCATAAAGTTCTATGTCTACCGGAGAGGATACCTTGTAGTTGACGGTCACATCGGACTCTCCGCAAGCAGAAAGCACTAAGGCAAAACATGCCGCAGGTAAAAGGGCTTTAAAATTCATCAATTATCCAATATACAAAAGATTATTACTTCTTAACCAGGGTAATCTGCTTCGAGGCAAGGACTCGGCCGTCCGTGGAGATCTCGATTACCACCGTTCCCGGTTCCTTGTGCCTGGTAAGCTCGCGGGCCGACATGAACTCGCTGTGCTTGGTGCGGCCCTGGAGCGTGTACGAGCTCATCTTCTCGGAAACGCGGGCGTCGTGGCTCCAGATTTCGGGGCCCTTGTTGGCGAGCGTTCCTTCGTAGAAGCTCATCTTCAGGGTGGTGAAGTCGAACCCGGTCCCGTAACGGAACTGGATGTACAGCGGTTCGCCCATCCCGAATTCGGTGGAAGTATCAGCCACAATCTGCAGGGCCGGGTTCCATTCCCTTCCGCAGACAATAACCGGATCTTCGGTACGGCAACCGGCCAAAAGAGAACCGATTGTCAAGAGCATTGCAAGAATTGCAGTCTTTTTCATTTTTTCCCCTTATTCGTTAAAACCAGAACCGGAGCCCGATACGGAAATAGAAATCGGGGATTTCCCATTCCGTGTCGCTGTCATGGTGATCGCCGATATCCCACCACTCGTAGTGGAATTCGCCCACCGGATTCAGCTCCAAAAACAACTGCAGCGGCACTACCGGGAATTCCCACTGGTAACCGCCGGTAACACCAAAGCGGATAGCAATGCCGTCCACGTCCCAGTCGTTGCCAATGTCTTCGTCCCACCAACCGAGACCGGCCACGGGGCCCGCGTAAAATCCCATGCGCCCGAGATTGTCGGGAATCATGCCCAGGTAAAAATTCCAGAAGTACCCGAAATAGGCGCCGAGGGAATTATCACCGCTGCTGAAGTAGAAATGCCCGTAGATATCTATCGTGACGTCTTCACCCATCCGCATCTGGAAATCGAGACCGGCATGTTCGCCGGGGTTCCCGGCCTGTAGCCATCCGCCAATGCCCATCGATTTATCGGCAGCCGCGCTCCCCGCAAAGGAGACGGTCGCCAGGAATAGAATCGCCGCCAAGATTTTTCTCATACAAACTCCTATACGGCAAGACAAGTTAGCAAAATCGCATGTAAAATGCCGGAAACACGGGCATTTTTCATCGACTTGCAACTAAAAGCATCTCTAGATGGGGCGTTTGGGGGTAAAAAGCGAACCCGCGGGCAAATTTTATCGCAAAACCGGACTGGGCGAGCTTCGCGTAGTCGCGGGCGAGCGTCACCGGGTCGCACGAGACGTAAATCAGGCGGTTCACGGAGCTTGATGCCAGGGCGTCCAGGACTTCCTTCGGGAGGCCGGTGCGCGGGGGGTCGACGATGAGCGTCGCGGGGACGTCTACCACGTTGTCCATGAGCCACTGCTCGGCGGGAGCGGAGACGTTTTGTACGGAGGTCCCGCGCGCGTCGGCCGGGCGGTTTGCAGATAGGTTCACCTCCGCGTGCCTGAGGCAGCCTTCATCGCGTTCCACAGTCGTGACGCGCTTGAATTTTTCTTGCAGCAGGGCGGCAAAAAAGCCTACACCGCTAAAGAGGTCTATGAGCCATTCGTCGCTCGCCTCGCCGCTTGCAAGCCCAGCGTCTACGGCATCGCGCACGGCCTGCACAAGCTCGGGCAACAGCGAAAGGTTGCTCTGGAAAAACACGGACGCGTCGGTCTCTATCTTTTTGCCGCCAATGTCCACCGTTCCCTGCGCGTACTTTTCAAAATCGTCCGCAGGCATCCCTGCGTAATAGAACGAAACCTTGCCTGTGCCGTCGTCAAAAACATTCACGTCGAGTTCGCGCGGGAATCGCTTTCGTTTGTCTGTAAACATTTCCCGCGCCGGCCCCTGCAAAAAGCCGTTCAGCGCCGGAGTCAGTACCGGGCACTCCCTGAAAAACGCGACGCGGTTGCTTTCCTGCTCGCGGAAACCGAAGCGCACAATTTCGCGGTCGCCGGCGCGGTCCCTCGAGGCCACGACGCGCGCACGGTTACGGTA
>CADBLC010000087.1 GCA_902795385.1 Fibrobacter succinogenes
GCGATGGCTTTGAGGGTCAACTTCATTATCTTACCTCCAGGGAAAGGGTTTGCTGGACCTTGGTCGCGCCGTAGGCGAGCTTGACGACCAGTTTCTGGATGCCTGCCGATGTAAATTCGATGTCGGTGGCTTTTCCGGGTTCAACCTGCTTGCATGTGCTTCCGGTGCAAATCTCGATGCTTGGCAGGTCGTGCTTGTCGGTGGTGACGAAGAACGGATCGTACGTAATCCGTATCTTGGAGCCTCGCGTGTACGAAGTTGGGAAACCTGCCGCGAGCAGGCGGTAGTCTTCTATCACGGTGGAGTTGCAGAGCGTGTCGGTGCATGTGCTGTAGCTGTAATCCAGGTTCGCAACGAGAAGCGGAAACGAACGCATCTCGTTCATGGCGGCAATGCCGTTCGCGTCGGCGAAGAGCTGCTTGGGGTTGGCGACAACGCTGTCGCGCAGGCGGTGATTCGTGACGAGGTAGAGCGCCTTGTACCATCCTTCGCGGGATTCCTTGGGCGAAAGCGTGTCGTTTTGCAGGAACCGCAGAATACGGTCGTGGTCCTCCCATTCCAGGGCGAAGGCGGCTTGCGTGCGCTGCCGGAGGGAGTCCTGCTCTTCGGGCGTGTAACGCAGCGACGTCTGGGGCATGGGCTCGCCGTCCCACAGCTGGGGGCGGGTGGGCGAGGAGGCCTCGCCACCGACTATAAAGTCGGTGACGGCGGCGGCTTGCGTTGTGCCGGTGCTGCTTGCCGCCGTACCACCCGCCGCCGTGCCACCCGCCCCCGCGGCACAGCTTACCGCAATGTTGTCGACGAACAGCGTCGTGTACTGGTACGCCCCCATCCCGAATAATCCGATGTTAATCTTGTCGAGCGTGAAGGGCGCCTGTACGCCAAGCTGCGCAACGGGAATTTCCAGGCTGTATGTTTCGTTGGCAGCAAGATTCTTGTAAAAGGTCTTGCCTTCGCCCCGCGTGCCAATCCATACGCCGAACTTGACGCCCTGCGTGGCGCGGACATCCATGGAGAGCGTCCCTCCGGCAACGTTGATGCTTGCCGGGAACAAAAGCGCGCCTGTCCAGTCGCCCTTGGAGGCCTTTTGCCCCGAGAGCCTTATGTAGGGCGGAACCATCTTGCCGAAGTTGCCCCAGTTCGCCTTCCATTCGGGCTGCTCGGGGAAGGTCCTTGTTGATTCTTCCATGGAACCTTCTTCGCTGCCCGAATAGAGCGTTACCTTTTTGCATGACTGTGAATAACCGAATACGGCCATGGCCGCGCATGCCATAGCGATTTTCTTGAACATCCTATTTGCCATAGGAGTCCTCCAGAGAAAATGGCTGTAGAAAAAGGCGGCAGTCCTGCCGCAAGAAGATCCCGGGAGTCCGGATTCCTGGCCGGGCGAGATCGTCAAGAAAAATAATTAATGAAACCGCGATGTAAAGGTTTTTTCTACGGTGCCCGCAATTTTGCAAATCCTAGTTGCTTTGCGTGCAAACTATAGTTGCGCGGCGTTTCAAATGCCGCGTCGCTATTCTGTTCCACCTTGTACTCGTACCTGCCCATGTATGTGAGTTCCAGGCGCTTCTGGAATGTCGCAAGCCCGAGTCCGCTAGATTTGGGACTGGACTTGCGCGGATTGTTCGAGTTCTCGGCGACAAAGACGACGTCGCTACCGTTCTGGGTAACGGAAATGTGCGCGAAGTTCTTGCCCTTTACGCCAACGCTGTGCTTGATGGCATTCTCTACGAGCGGCATGGCGATGAGGGGGGCAATCATGAAGTCGGGGTTTTCGAGCTGTATGTTGAATTGCAGGTCGTAGGATTCGTCGAGCCTGAGCTTCTCGAGGTCCGCGTACTTTTGCAGGATTTTCACGTCTTCCTGGATGGGGATGAATTCATCCGAAGTCTGGTAGAGCGTGACCCTCAGTAGCGACGAGAGCTGCGTCATCGACGATTCCGCCCGCTTCGGGTCAATGGAAATCAGTGCAGAGATGTTGTTGAGCGTGTTGAATAGGAAATGTGGACTCAACTGGTTCTTGAGAAAATCGAGCTCGTACTGGATTTTGGAACGCTTCTGTTCGCGCTGGATGAACGCCTTGACGATTTGCCGGAGTATGATGTGGTAGACTACGCAGATGATGCAGACGAGCGCGACGAAAAAGGCGAAGGAGAGTACCGTCCATCCGGTAAAGTGTCCCTTGGCGAACGAGAAACAGTAGTTGTTGAAGAAGAATGCGATGCCGTCGCCCGGAGAACGGTCGATGAGGAAGAAGATGATTTCGCGGAAGAACAGTGCTACGCCTACGGCGAAGGAATTGCAAACAAAATAAAGTATATAGCGCCTGTTGAATATGCAACGCGGCACGAAGTACTTCTGGTTCAATAAAAAGATGAGGATGGTCATCACGAGCGGAACGTAGTAGCTCGCGAGGCTCCTCACGTTGACTTCGTGGTTTAGCATGTAACCCGGGTCGACAATCATGGCGAGCGGGAACAGCATAATGAAAAGCCATACAAGCAGGATGGGGACGAAAGTGGGGATGGGGTAGTCGCGTTTCCCCTCTTCGCTATCCATGAGCGATTTGAGCCTCTTTTCGCTTCGTTCGAAGTCGATTTCTTGGAGGCTCTGGAATACGTCTCTCTTGTTTTGTAAAAACCTATACAGGGCGTTTTGCTTCTTTTTTTCGCTCATAACCCTAAAATTAGGTCATTTTTGACAGAAACGGGAGTTTTTGTGACGATTTCGTGACGAAACGCCGAAAAAACGCGACAGAATTTCAATTTAACTTTTGCGAAGGGCTTTCCCGATACTGACACTGTAAGGCTGTTGCGGAGGTAAATTTGGATACGTAACGAATTAATGAACAACGAGGTACACCATGAATACGAACGCATCTGTCAGAAACGAAAGGGATATATACGTTCAGTACCTAAACGATATTTCCAAGTACCCCCTGCTCACCAGGGAACAAGAAACGCTTTTGCTCAAGAAAATCCGTCAGGGCAGCCGCTCCGCGATGGAATTGCTCGTCAAGTCGAATCTCCGCTTTGTCGTGAATATCGCGAACCTTTACAGGGGCCAGGGCCTCGACGTGGGTGAACTCATCAGCGAAGGCAACATGGGACTCATGGAAGCCGCCCGCCGCTTTGACCCGAACCAGAAAATCAAGTTTATCAGCTATGCCGTGTGGTGGGTCCGTCAGAACATCACCCGCGCCATCGCCGAAAAGGGCCGCATGGTCCGCATCAGTGCCGAAAAGGAACTCGTGCTCCGCCGCTTCAACAAGAAGGGCGGCAAGCTTCGCCAGGTCGTGGGTGGCAGCTACGTGCTCGATCCCGAAAGCCTGACTGGCGTTTCTAAGTACAAGGCCGATGCCATCGAGAAGATTTTGCAGATGGGCGCCCGTACGTCTTCGCTCGACGCCCCGGTTGGCGAAGACGGCGAATCGACTCTCGCCGATTGCCTCGCCGCCGAGAACGCCTGCACCGACCGCTATGCGGAACTGAACGACCGCTCCAAGGTGTTCGGCAAGGTGATGAAGGACAACCTTTCTACGCAGGAAATGGATGTCCTGAGGCTGTATTTCGGTTTCGACATGGACGCAGACTTGAACCTCAAGGAAATCGCCCCGATGGTCGGCCTTTCCAAGGAACGCGTCCGCCAGCTCAAGGAAACGGCTCTGGCCAAGCTCAGAAACGACCAGATTGAACGCCTGCTCCACGAAGCTGCCTAGAATTTTTTTCTCTCTCTCCTTTCCCTACTAAAAACCGGCTTTTTTAAGCCGGTTTTTTCTTTTGTTCCCCATCTGCAATCCAGGAAATTGTATTTTTTCACCATGGAAACTGGAATCTTGAATATCCGCAATCTCCTGATTGCTTCTCTTTCTGCCCTTTGCCTTGCGGGTGCCGCGGGCGACAAGCAGACCCCTCCCGGTGATTTTTACGACGAAGTGTCGCGTTTGAACAAGGTCCTTTCGGAAGTGAACCGCAAGTACGTGGAAGACGTGAACCCCACGGAACTCACTGACGCCGCGCTGAACGGAATCCGCAACATCCTCGACCCGCATACGACGGTATTTACCCCGAAGGATTACGAAGGCCTCAAGGTCTCCATGGAAGGCAAGTTCGGTGGTGTAGGCATCACGATTAGCCTCCGCGACGACATCTTGACGGTCATTTCTCCGCTGTCCGGTACGCCCGCGTTCCGCCTGGGCATCCGTGCCGGCGACCGCATCCGAAAGATTGACGGCAAAGACACCAAGGGACTTTCCCTGGACGACGCCGTGAGCAAGCTCCGCGGCAAGATTGGCACGGACGTGACGGTTTCCATCGAACGTGAAGGTGTTCCGGGCCTGATGGACTTTACCATTACCCGCGCAGAGATTATCGTGCATGCCGTTCCGTACTACGGGATGGTCTCGAAGGATATCGGCTACATCAAGCTTGCCACCTTCAGCGACAAGACGACAAGCGATGTGGAAAATGCCATCAAGGCCTTGCAGAAGCAGGGCATGAAGAAGATTATCCTTGACATGCGCTACAATCCGGGTGGCCTTTTGAACCAGGCTATCGAGATTAGCGAACTGTTCTTGAAGCAGGGAAATGTGATTGTGAGTACCCGCGGCCGCACCCAGCGGACCGAGAGCCGTGCCCGCCGTGACGGAATCGTGAAGCCCGACGTGCCGATGGTGGTGCTCTTGAACCAGGGTTCCGCGAGTGCCGCCGAAATTGTCGCTGGCGCTTTGCAGGACTGGGACCGCGCGCTTATCGTGGGCAAGACGAGCTTCGGTAAGGGCTCCGTGCAGACGATTTTCCCGCTCGATAACCAGGGCAACGCCCTCAAGCTTACGACCGCGTTCTATTACCTGCCGTTCGGCCGCTGCATCAACAAGCCCGAAAACGGCATCAAGGGCCTCAAGCTCCAGGAAGAAGAAATGGACGCGGAAGCCGACGAGTCTACCGCCAAGGCCGATACCGTGGCCAAGGATACGGCGAAGCGCGACACGTTCTACACGAACATCGGCCGCATGATGTTCGGCGGTGGCGGCATTACGCCCGACGTGGATATCGAGCTCTCCCCGATGCCCTGGGTGATGCAGGTGCAGGAACGTATGGCCATGTACTTCAAGTTCGCGGTGAAGGTGCGCCCGGGCCTCGAGAAGAGCGGCGCGAAGATTGACGCGAACTGGGAAGTCCCCGACTCCCTCTACAAGCAGTTCAAGGACTACTGCATGAAGGATACGAACTTCATGAAGGTGAAGAGCAACGCCCTCGTTGGCGTGGACCAGCTCGAGAAGAGCGTCATCCGCGAACAGAACTACATGGGCGATTCTTCCAAGACGGTGTCCGATTCCGTGCTCGCCCTCCGCATTGCCGAAATGCGCAAGGCGCTCGAGAACAATCGTGACGCCCAGTTCGACGAGAACAAGGCCTACATCAAGGACGGCATCAAGCGCGAACTCTTGACGGCCATGGTGAACGATTCCGTGAGCACGGCCTTCTCGCTCAAGCGCGACGTGCAGCTGAACGAGGCCATCCGCTACCTGAGCGACATGAACCTCTTCAAGAAGGCCATGGCCGCTCCGGACAAGAAGTCTGCCAAGAAGCAGGCCCCGAAGAACGACAAGAAGAACGCAAAGAAGAAATAGAAGCGGGTTGAATTGATCTCGATGGTGAACAGCATGGCAGAAGCTCTCGGACGCTTTGTCCGGAGGTTCTTGCATACGGTCGTGAACTACCTGTTCTTTGTGTGGGAGCTTTTCAAGAATATCCCGGGCGCCTTTACGAACCTCCATACGACGGTCGGCCAGATGCAGGTCGTGGGCCTCACGAGTATTCCCGTGGTGGTGGCGGCTTCGCTTGCTACGGGCGCTGTGATGTCGTGGCAGCTTGCCTACCAGTTTGGCGACATGATCCCGATGATGTTCCTCGGCATGGCCGTGGGCAAGGCGGTGATGGTGGAGCTTTGCCCTATCTTGACCGCGATGGTGCTTGCCGGGCGTATCGGGGCTTCCATGTGCTCCGAGCTTGGGACGATGGCCGTGACCGAACAGCTTGACGCCTACAAGGTGCTGGGGCTTAACCCCTACAAGTTCTTGCTGGCACCGCGCCTGATTGCTACCGTGATTATGCTGCCCGTGCTTACCGTGCTGAGCATCTTTATCGGCATTGTGGGCGGGTACGGCGTGGCGCACCTGTACAAGGAAGTCTCGTTCGCGGTGTTCTTCTATGGCGTGAGGATGTTCTACCAGGATTGGGACTTGGCGGTAGGCCTTATCAAGGCGACGCTTTACGGGTACTTTATCGCGAGCTACGCCTGCTTTTTCGGTTTCTTTACGCATAGCGGCGCCGAGGGCGTGGGCAAGAGCACCAAGGCCACCGTGGTGGCCGGCATGACAAGCATTCTGATTGGCGGTTTTACCCTTTCCAAGCTGCTGTTGGTCGATTGATGATGGAGCCTGCGAAGAAGCGCCGCGGTGCTGCCGTGACGGGCAACCGGGCGATGGATATCGGCATCTTGATAGACCGGGTGTTGCAGAAAAATCGCATTGCCGAAGACGTTGAATTTACGACCATTTCAGGGCACTTTTCGGAGGTGGTCGGAGAGGCCGTTTTACCCTACGTGAAGCTTGTAAAATTGGAGAAGCGGACCCTGGTGCTGAAGGCCGTCAATTCGGCCTGGAAACAGGAATTGTTCCTCCAAAAAAATACTATTATTGAAAGGTGTAATTCGTTGCTGGGCAAGCCCGCTGTACGGGATGTCCGCATTGTTTGAATAGGTTAAAAACGCATGGCAGAAGAAAATGTAGATTCCATCGAACACGTGAACGAAAACGTGTCTCCGGAAGAAATCAAGAAGGCAGAAGAGGATTATAGCGGCTCCAGCATTACGGTGCTCGAAGGGCTCGAGGCTGTTCGCGTACGCCCGGCAATGTATATCGGTTCGACCGATATCCGAGGACTCCACCACCTGGTGTGGGAAGTCGTCGACAACTCCGTAGACGAGGCGCTGGCCGGCTTCTGCAACCATATCGAAATTGCAATTTTGCCGGGTAACGGCATCCGCGTCACCGACAACGGCCGCGGCATCCCGACGGATATTCACCCGAAGGAACATGTTGGCACTATCGAAGTCGTTATGACCAAGCTCCACGCGGGCGGTAAGTTCGACAGCAACTCGTACAAGGTCTCTGCCGGTTTGCACGGCGTGGGCGTGAGCTGCGTGAACGCGCTTTCGAACAAGCTTGTCGTTACGGTGCGCCGTAACGGGAAGGTGGTGCAGCAGGAATTCTCCAAGGGCATTCCTCGTGGCCCGCAGGTGGAAATCGGTACTTGCGACATGGCCGATACGGGTACGAGCGTCGAGTTCTATCCGGACGATTCCATCTTTACCGAGACGGTTTACGTGTACGACACGCTCGCCACGCGCTTCCGCGAACTCGCCTTCCTCATGAGCGGGCTTCGCCTTACGCTTACCGACGAGCGAGATCCCGAAAACAAGCAGACCGATACGTTCTGCTTCCCGGGTGGCGTCTCCGAATTCGTGCGCTACGTGGATGAACACCGTACGCCGCTCTTTAACGAGCCCATTCACTTGGTGCTTCCCGATGGCCAGTATCCGCTGGAAGTGGCCATGTGGTACAACGACGGCTACCAGGAAAACTTCTTCAGCTTCGTGAACAACGTGAACACCTATGACGGTGGTACGCACGTGACGGGCTTCAAGACGGCGCTTACCCGCGTCATCAACAAGTTTGCAGCCGACATGCCCAAGGGCAAGAAGGATGCCCAGATTACGAGCGACGATATCCGTGAAGGTCTCACCGCCGTTATCGCCATCAAGGTTTCGCAGCCGCAGTTCGAAGGCCAGACCAAGAGAAAGCTCGGCAACTCCGAAATTGCAAGCTACGTGAACTCCGCGTTCGGTGCCAAGCTAGAAGAATTCTTCCAGGAAAATCCGGCCGCCATCAAGGTCATCCTGGACAAGGTCTACAATGCGGCTCTCGCCCGCGAGGCGGCTCACCGCGCCCGCACTCTCGCACGCCGCAAGAACGTGCTCGAGAGCGGTGGCCTTCCGGGCAAACTCGCCGACTGCAGTAGCCGTGACCCGAAGGAATGCGAAATGTTTATTGTCGAGGGTGACTCCGCTGGTGGTTCGGCCAAGATGGGCCGCAGCCGCGAATTCCAGGCCATCCTCCCCATCCGCGGTAAGATTTTGAACGTCGAGAAGGCAAGCCTCCACCGCGTGCTTGACACCGAAGAAATCCAGAACCTGGTGAACGCCATCGGTACGGGTATCGGTACGGAGTTCAAAATCGAGAAGCTCCGCTACGACAAGATTATCATCATGACCGATGCTGATGTGGACGGTTCCCACATCCAGACGCTCTTGCTCACGTTCTTCTTCCGCTACATGCGCCCGCTCATCGACGCAGGCCATATCTTCCTCGCCATGCCTCCGCTGTACAA
>CADBLC010000088.1:0-7370 GCA_902795385.1 Fibrobacter succinogenes
CGAACCTTGGAGAGATGCCAGAGTGGTCGATTGGGCCGGTCTCGAAATCCGGAGACTGTCACAGGTCCGAGGGTTCGAATCCCTCTCTCTCCTTGAAACAAGAACGAGGCCTTATGGCCTCGTTTTTGTTTCATAGGGCAATGGTTCGAACCCTCGAAGAGGGTTCGACAAAATCCGCCGAGAACGAAGTGAACAAAGCGGATTTTGGGATTACGGCCAAGGGCCGTAACCTGGAAGGCAAAGGCCGAGCACCGCGAGGTCTTTGTCCAATCCCTCTCTCCCACATAGAAAAAGAGTCTCTTTCACCCACATAAAAAAGACGACCGGGCTCTACCGGACGCCCATAAAAAAAGAATCGTTTTACTGTGTGGAGGCTTCCTAGAACGCCTGGTAAATCTGGAATATCGCGAGGATCTTCCCGACAATCGCGGGGATTCCCGGGCACAAAAAGCAGAGCATCACGCGGGTCACGCGGTTTTTCTCCACCAGTGCTTTACCTGCCAGATGTCGTCGGCGAGAGTTTCCATCTCGGACACGCGCGGAGGCCTCATGTACACCTGCGTGAGCGCGGTAAAGAACCCGACGCCGATAAGCGGGGTAAGCCCCGTGAAGGGGGCGGCGACTAGCGCTACGAGTACGGTCAGCGGGTGGCCCCCGGCGATGATGGCGCCGAGCATGGCTCCGCCTCCGGTGAGCATGGCCCACTGCAGGCTCAACTGCCCGGCCTTCTCCACTCCGGCCTCGTAGCCTACGAAAGCGATGCTTGCGATGATGGCTGCGGGAATGGCCCAGCCGATAATCTTCCAGATGCAGCTGCCCTTCGGGATTTTTGTGATGGACTCCTCGCTCGGGAGTTCCTTGTTCTCGCTGATGATGGCGGCGATGCCCTTGACGTGGCCCGCGCCCACTACGGCGACAATCTTTTTCCCTTCGGCGTTCTTGATTCTGCCTGCCAGGAACTGGTCGCGTTCATCAATCAGGACTTGCTTGACTTCGGGGTAGGTCTTGCCGAACTCCTGCATCATGCTGTTCAGGGCGTCTTGTTCCTTGATTTTCGCGAGGTCCTCTTCGCTGATTTCCGTCTTGTCGAAGATGCTCCCGAAAAGTCCACCCAAGAGGCTCAGCTTGCGGTACCAGGGCGTGCAGGCCCAGGTGCGCTTGAGCGTAATCTTGATGTCGCGGTCGGCGAGGACGATGGGGATGTCCTTGGAGCTGGCGATGTCGGCCGCTTCCTTGAGTTCGGACCCGGGTTTTACGCCGGTCTGGTCGCCCATCCTTTTCTGGTAAGACCCGAGGACGAGGTTCGCTATGAGGGTCGCGAGCTGCTTTTTCTTGATGACTTCCTTCAGGTCCGTCTTTTTCCAGCGTTCCGGGTCGCGGATGGACTGGAGTCGACCCTCGTCCAATTCGATGCAGACCGTATCGGGGTGCTCGTTCTCTATGGTCTCCCGAACAAGTTCCTTGGAAGCCTGAGAGATGTGTGCTGTGCCGATGAGGATGATTTCCCTGTCGTCGGCAGTCTTGATGCGGTAAATATCTGCATTTTCACTCATAACGGCGTCCAAAATAGCAAAAGCGGGGCCCAAAATGCGAAAAATTTTCGCGGGATATGGCGAAATTTGCCGAAAATTGTTATATATTTGTCAAGGGATTATTTTTTCGGAGGTATAACCACATGAAAAAAATTTTATTGGGTCTTACATTTTTCTCGCTTATTTTCTCCGCGTGTGCCGGTTCCAGGTCCGATGATCCGGAAGCTCTCGACACAGCCCTTGTCGGTTTTACGTCTTGTGTGCAGGGTTCCCGTTGGCAGGAAGCCCTCGAGTATGTGACCGAGGACGAAGCGAACGCCATTAGCCCCGACGGCTACGAATTCAAGGATGAATACAAGGTGGCCGCCCGCCGTCTGCCGCTGTCCACCCTCCGCAAGGCCGGTCTCGAAGTGGACCGTCACGGCCGCTTGGTGGGTATCAAGGACGCCATGGACGAGGCTAACGAACGCTACGTGATGTCCGAAAACCAGGCCAAGGTCGGTACGAACCTCAAGGAAATGGAAGATGCCCGCATCAAGCGCCGCATCGAGGAAGGCAAGAAGGTCCTGCAGGAAGAGGCTGAGGCCGCTCACCAGGAACAGGAAGAGATTGTCTACTCCAACAAGCTGACCGACGAGGAAAAGCGCAAGTACGGTAGTACCCGTGACCTCCAGGCTCCGGAACAGTACCAGGATCCTGATGTCGAAGAAGCCGAAGAGGAAATCCACGGCGACTACGAATCCGAGTAATAGTTAGTTTGTTCTGAATCTTTCCCTCGGCCAAGGTCGGGGGTTTTTTATAGGTGAAACTTTGAAACGGATAATCCTTGCAATTTCGATGATGCTTCTGCTGGCTGCCTGCGGTGACTGGACCGCGGGCGATTCGTCCAAGGACGACCGCTTCCATCGCCGTTACCACTACTTTTACAGCGCGGAGTGCCGCTACGACAACGCGGGCCCCTACGACTGTACCGACATGTCGGCGCTGAGCCCGCACATGACGGTCGACCTGAGAATCGAGTACGATGGATTTGCCTCGCTCAGGATTGACGACGAGATCTCCCGCTACGACGAGGTCGAGTACACCGAGGGTTATGACCATGGCCGCTATTTCTACCAGTTCTACGACGGATACCTGGAAATAACGGTCTATGCCGACGGCGACGAGCTCATTATCCTGGATACCTGGGATGGAAAGGCCTATTATTACTATTACGACACGTTCTAGGCCCTTGGACGGGTGAGAAATAATTCTAAATTTACGCCCACTCATGAGTAAGAGCGGCGAAAATTACGTTATAGCCATCGACGGCGGATCGGGTACCGGCAAGAGTACCACCGCGAAGATCGTGGCGAAGACTCTCGGTATTACCTATCTCGACACGGGCGCCATGTACCGCGCCGTGACGCTTGCCGCCCTTGATGCCGGACTGCCCGCCGAGGACGGCCCTGCCATGGACAACCTGCTCGCGAACCTCAAGCTCGGGTTCGATGCCGAGAACCACATCCTCATCAACGGCGTGTGCCGCGAATCCGAAATCCGCGGGATGAAGGTCTCGAGCAACGTGAGTGTCTACTGCGCCCTCCCGTCGGTCCGCGCCGCCCTGACCGCCCAGCAGCGCGAAATCGGCAAGAAGCAGAGCTGCATCCTGGACGGCCGCGATATCGGCACGGTCGTTTTCCCCGATGCCAAGTACAAGTTTTTCATGGTGACGGACGTGAAGGTCCGTGCCGAACGCCGCTACAAGGAACTCCTTGAGAAAGGCGAAAAAGTTACCCTGGAAGAAGTCCTCGAGAACCTGGTCGAACGCGACCGCCTGGACTCTTCCCGCGCAAATGCTCCGCTCAAGAAGGCGGACGACGCTATAGAAATTGACACTACACACATCTCAATCCAACAACAGGTCCAAAAGATTCTCGACTACGTAGGTGTAGTGGCGTAGCTTGAATCCTTTGTACCGCAACCAAACAAAACAATATGTCTCAAAATCTCAAATTCGGAACCCAGGAAGACCTCGCTGAAATCCTCGCTGCTCAAGGTGAATGCAGCCCGAACTTCCGCAAGGCCAACGCCGACATCTACGCTGGCATGGATTGCCTCGAACAGGGCAAGGTTGTCACTGGCAAGATCAGCCAGGTGAACGACCAGGAAGTCCTCGTCGACGTGAACTACAAGTCCGAAGGTGTCATTGATCGTGCTGAATTCAAGGACACGGACTCCCTCGAAATCGGTTCTGAAATCGAAGTTTATGTCGAGAAGCTCGAAGACGAAGATGGTCGTCTCGTGCTCTCCAAGCAGCGCGCCGACTTCGCCCGCGTGTGGGAACGCATCCGCGTTGCCTTCGAAAACAACGAAGTTGTCCGCGGCAAGCTCACCAAGCGCATCAAGGGCGGTGTGGTTGTCGACCTGTTCGGTATCGACGCCTTCCTCCCGGGTTCCCAGATCGACCTCCGTCAGATCCCGGACATCAACGCTCTCATCGACCAGGAATTCGACCTCAAGGTCATCAAGGTCAACAAGGCCCGTCGCAACATCGTCGTGTCCCGCCGCGTGGTTCTCGAAGAAGAACGCAACAAGCAGCGTGGCGACGTTCTCGAAACTCTCGAGAAGGGTCAGGTCCGCAAGGGTATCGTCAAGAACATCACCGATTTCGGTGCGTTCATCGACCTTGGCGGCGTAGACGGCCTCCTCCACATCACCGACATGAGCTACAAGCGCATCAACCACCCGACCGAAATGGTCCAGCTTGGCCAGGAAGTCGAAGTCATGGTGCTCGACTTCAACGACAAGAAGGAACGTATCTCTCTCGGCATGAAGCAGCTCAAGCCGCATCCGTGGAAGGACATCGCCGAACGCTACCCCGAAGGCGCTATCGTCAAGGGCAAGGTTGTTTCCATTACCGATTACGGTGCATTCGTCGAACTGGATTCTGGCGTCGAAGGCCTCATCCACGTTTCCGAAATGTCCTGGACCCAGCACGTCAAGCATCCGTCCAAGATCCTCACTGTTGGTCAGGAAGTCGAAGCTGTCGTTCTCAAGGTTGAAGAAGATGCCGAACGCATCTCTCTCGGCATGAAGCAGCTCGAAAGCGATCCGTGGGATTCCATCGAAACCGAACTTCCGCCGGGTGCCCGCGTGGTTGGTGAAATCCGCAACATCGCTTCCTTCGGCGCCTTCGTCGAAATCAAGGAAGGTGTTGACGGCCTCATCCACGTGTCCGACATGTCCTGGACCAAGAAGATCACCCATCCGAACGAAATGGTCAAGAAGGGTGACAAGGTCGAATGCGTCGTGCTCGCTGTCGATAAGGAAAAGCGTCGCATTTCTCTGTCCATGAAGCACCTCACCGAAGACCCGTGGGATACCGTGGAATCCACCTATCCTGTGGACTCCGAAGTCAAGGGCAAGATCATCCGCATGCTCGACCGCGGCGTCGTTGTCGAACTTGCCGATGGCATCGAAGGCTTCATTCCGGTCTCCAAGCTCACCGCTGAATACATCAAGGTTCCGGCCGATGCATTCAAGGTTGGCGACGAAGTTCCGGCTGTCGTGACCGAAATCGACCAGAACAACAGGAAGATCTTCCTCTCTGTGGTTGACTACTTCAAGAACCGCGAATCCGCCGAGCTCAAGGCTTGGATGGACTCCCACAAGCCGGGCGAAAACGGCACCACCATCGGTGAAGCTGTCGCCCCGAAGAAGAAGGCCACCAAGAAGAAGGCTGAAAAGCCGGCCGAAGAAGCTGCTGAAAAGCCTGCTGAAGAAGCCTAATTCTCTTTCTGGCAATTAAGAAGTCCCGTGGGTAAAACCACGGGATTTCTTTTGTATGTAGACAAATTCTAATAAAAGAATAAAATAATGTTGACTAAATTAACTATTTTAAATAAATTAGCACCCACGAAAATATCGTAGAGATATAGGTGCTTTTATTTAAACTAAAAGGAGAAAGAATGACTGTAAAGGTAAAATTTGGCATGGGAGCTTTCGCTGCCGGAATGGCTGCGACCGTGATGAGCTTGTCCGCCTGTGGCGACGAGGTTACGGAAGTCAACCAGATTACGGAACATGCGGAATTGACCGGGTTCGAATCGGTTGCTTCGTTCGATAGTCTGGGTGACTGCACCGAGGAAAAACTCGTGTTCGTCGCGGATTCCTCTGCACTCTATTTCTGCCACGATGAAGAATGGAAAAAGGTATCCGGGCAAGAAGTCATTCTTGGAGAAAAAGGCGACAAGGGCGATAAGGGTGATAAAGGCGACAAGGGCACCGATGGTGCTAAGGGCGACAAAGGCGATGACGGTGCCAAGGGCGACAACGGTGCGAACGGCAAGTCTGCTTACGAGTTGGCTGTAGCCGCAGGTTTCACCGGTACGGAAGCGGAATGGCTCGCTTCGCTGAAGGGAGCCAAGGGTGACGACGGCAGCAAGGGCGACGACGGCGCAGATGGCAAGTCGGCCTACGAACTGGCCGTAGCTGTAGGCTTTACCGGAACAGAAGCCGAGTGGCTCGCTTCGCTGAAGGGCGACAAGGGCGATGGTGGTGACAAGGGTGAAGATGGCGACAAGGGCAATGACGGTGTCGGTTGCTCGGCTGCCAAAACATACAATGGTGTCAAGGTTGTCTGCGGTGCAGATACCGTAAACGTTGTCTTGAAGGAAGAAATGGAATATCCTCTTTGCGGCGGCATTCCCTTTAATCCCTCGACTAGCTTCTGCGATGTGCGCGACAGTTCGCTGTATTACTATGTTACCATCGGTAACAAGAAGTGGATGGCCGAAGACCTCAGGTACATCGATAGCGTCCAGACTCCCAGCTTGCAGAACAATTTCTGGTGCAAGGACAGCTGTGAAACGGGTGGCCGCTACTACAAGTGGGCGGCAGCCATCGATTCCATTTACACTTACGAGAACAGCGATATCAACTGCCATGATTCGGTCGACTGCAATCTCCCCGAAACGCTGAGAGGCATTTGCCCCAGAGGCTGGCACCTGCCGACAATCGAAGAATGGGAAGGCTTGTTCATTCTTATTGGCGGCCTCGAAAATGCATCGTGGGTTCTCAGGGAAAGAATGGAATGCTACGGACAGTGGTACGGCCATGGAGGCATTCGCGGCCTGAACTCGTTTGATTTTACCGCAGATCTTGGTGGCCACATGGAATACATGGATTACTACGGCTACGAGCATGTCCAGAACTACGGTGGCATGGCGGAATACTGGACCGCATCGACTCCGTTCCAGGAGGCCGACAAGGGTTACGGCGTCCAGTTCTCGTGCGAAAGGAAAGACGCCGTCTTCACAAAATACAAGAAGGATGTTGCGCTTCCGATTCGCTGCGCTAGAAATTAACCGCTTGCTTGCAAGAAATATTTCCTTGAAAGGGTCGGCTTTGCCGGCCTTTTTCTATCTTGCTGTATATGGAACTGGCTGGAAAGAAAATCCTCCTCGGAGTCTCGGGCGGAATCGCCGTGTACAAGAGCTGCGAGCTGTTGCGCCTTTTGCAGAAGAAGGGTGCTACGGTGCGCGTGTGTATGACCGACGCCGCCACCGAATTCGTGGCACCGCTAACGTTCGCGAGCCTCAGCAAGTGCCCCGTCTACCTCAAGAGCGGAGCCGTCGAGGCGCGCCCCTTCCAGCATATCGATTTTCCGCGCTGGGCCGACCTCTACCTCGTGGTGCCCGCGACCGCGAATGTCATCGGCAAGTTCGCCTGCGGAATCGCCGACGACCCGGTGAGCCTCTGCTTCATGAGCTGCACGTGCCCGCGCGTGGTGGCGCCCGCGATGAACGTCGCGATGTACAACAGCCCCGCCGTAAAGCGCAACCTCGAAATCCTGCG
>CADBLC010000088.1:7389-12139 GCA_902795385.1 Fibrobacter succinogenes
TCCCCGGCCGGTGAACTCGCCTGCGGTGAGGTGGGGCAAGGGCGTTTGATGGAACCTGCAGAGATTGTGGCTTATTTAGAGACGAGAGACGAGAGACGAGAGACGAGAGATAATGAAGGGGAATGTCTTCCCCTCGCTTCAGCCACTTGCGCGTCTTCCGCTACCCCTTCTAGCGGGGGGCACCCCCGCAACGCCCCCGAACCGCCGGCTTTTCCCGTCGCCCAGGACATCGACCCTACGCAGGATCCGTCGCTCCCCGGTCACGGCAAGAAGGTGCTCCTCACCGCGGGCCGCACCGAAGAAGCGATTGATCCGGTACGTTACATTTCCAACCGCAGCAGCGGCAAGACCGCCGTCGCGCTCGCCTCGGTATTTTACGCCAACGGCTTCGAGGTCGAAGTCGTCGCGGGCCCGATGGAGGCGGCGTTCCCGGGCGGCGTCAAGGTGACCCGCGTGCAGAGCGCCCGGGAGATGCACGACGCCGTGATGTCTCGGCTCGAAAGTGCGGACGCCGTCGTGCATTGCGCGGCGGTAGCGGACTACCGCCCCGCCCACGCCGCCGACGAGAAAATCAAGGACAGCCGTAGCCAGCTCGTGCTGGAACTCGTGCCGAACCCGAACATACTGCGCGACTGCACCGCGGCCCGCGCCTCCCGTACTGCGAGCGCTCCGGGTACCGCCCGCCAGGCGTCCTGCCGCCAGGTCATCGTCGGCTTCGCGCTCGAGACGGACCACTTTGAGGAACATGCCGCCGAAAAGCTAACGAAGAGCGGCGCCGACGCATTGCTCCTGAACGCGCCCGTGGCAAGCGATTCCGGATTCGGGCGTGACTGCGTGCGCTTCGCCCTGGTGGAAAAGGGTAAACCGGTTCCACCGCTCGCCATGGGCGAGAAGGTCGATTTGGCCGAGACTGTTTTGAACTTTTGCCTGGAGCGCCTGAATGGCTGACGAGTACGACTTTAGCGAATTGCGTGACTACCTGTCTGGACAAATCGACCTGGGCGGAGCGGACATCCTGTTTGACGAGCCCTGGACGCCCGTGAAGCCTAACCGCCTCGCGGCTCCGGCACGTGTCGCCGCGGCACCGCAGCCCGCGTCTTTTGCGCCTTCCGCGCCGCGTCCCGCCGTCCAGGCGGCCCCCGTCGCTCCTGTCGCGCCGGCTCCTTCCGCATCCGAGGAAGCCCCGAAACCCGAAGCTCCCGCTTTGCCGATATTCGACATGCCGTCGGCCCGTCCGGTCCGCAAGGCCGCTTCCGCCTTCGAAAGTGTCGAATCCCTCGACGCCTTCTACGAATCTATCGCCGGCGAGCCTGTATACTCCGGCGTGCAGCCGCTCGTGCGCTACGAGGGCCCCGAGCATCCGCAACTGCTCCTGCTCTTCGCCTCTCCGCGCCCCGACATCGTGGCCGGGAACTTCTTCTCGACGTCTACGGGCACCATGCTCGCAAGGCTTTTCGCGAGCCTCCACGTCGCCCAAGAGAACATCGGCGTGACCTACTTCTACAAGGGTACCGCGGCGAGGAACCTCCCGCCGCTCCTGGAAACCGCCCTCCGCAAGATGCTCGCGAAGGAACTCTCGTTCATCGCTCCGCAGGTCATGGTGACTTTCGGCGAGCCCCTGTTCCACCAGGTGTTTGGCAAGGGCAAGAATTTTAACGACTGTGCCGGTACCGACATGGAATTCGGCGGGGTCAAGACGTGCGCCCTGGTGGACGCCTTCGCCATGGAGGCCGACAAACAGCTCAAGTTGCTGACCTGGAAGGTCCACATCCCGCGCGGCTCCTATTTCAAGAATTAAATAACTTATATTTCCTACATACTTATATGCCAGAGTTTGTGAACGAACAGCCCATGTACGAAAATCGCCCGATTCCTACGGACGAGCAGGCGGAACGCTACCTGCTCGGCGGAATCCTGCGCGACCCCAACGTGATGGGGACGGCTGTCAATGTAATTGTATCCGACGAGTTCTTCTTTTTCGAACGTCACCGCCTTATATGGCGCTCCCTGGCCAACCTCTACCGCATGGGGACTCCCATAGACGTTCTCACGCTTTCTGCGGAACTGGAACAGGCCGGAGCTATCCAGAAGTGCGGCGGTCGCGAATACATCTTTGAACTGATGGAAGCCGTGGCTTCTTCTGCCAACGTGGAGTGGAACCTCCAGCACCTGCGCAGCAAGTACGTGCTCCGCCAGCTCATCAAGGCTTCCGACGAGACCATCAAGAAGTCCCTCGACGCGACATATTCTCCCGACGAGGTGCTGCAGGATGCCGAGAAGAACATCTTCGCCATCGCCGACCAGCAGGTGCGCCAGTCGCTACAGCATATCGAGAAGTTCGTCACCCCGCTTTTGGACCGCCTTACCAACCGCAAAGACGGCATCACGGGAATCCCTACGGGGCTTGTCGAGCTAGACGAGCTCACGAACGGCCTCCAGGACTCCGACCTTATCATCTTGGCGGCGCGTCCCGGTGTCGGCAAGACCTCTTTTGCGCTTACGGTGGCCGCCAATGCCGCCATCGACTACAACAAGAACGTCGCCTTCTTCAGCCTGGAAATGGACGGAGTGCAGCTCGCGCAGCGCTTGCTCTGTTCCCGCGCCAAGGTGGACCAGAGCAAGCTCCGCGCGGGCAAGTTGAACCGCGACGAGACGAACCAGATTATCGCGAACGTGGCGCCTATCAGCCAGGCCCCGCTGTACGTGGACGACAATGCCGACCTCGGTATCATGGAACTCATGAGCAAGGCCCGCGAACTCAAGCGCAAGAACCAGCTTGACCTCCTCATCATCGACTACCTCCAGCTGATGAAGACGGGCAACGAGGAAAACCGCGCCGTGGCTATTGGCAACATCTCCCGCGGTCTCAAGATCCTCGCCAAGGAACTTCACATCCCCATCATCGCGCTCGCCCAGCTTAGCCGTAAGGTCGAAGAGAAGGGCCGCGACAGGCCCCAGCTCAGCGACCTCCGTGAATCGGGCTCTATCGAACAGGACGCCGACATGGTGTGGTTCGTGGAACGCCCCTACGTGCGCTCCCACAAGGAAGAAGATTACAACAAGGCCGAACTCATTGTCGCCAAGCACCGTAACGGTTCCGTGAAGGATATCCCGCTTTACTTCGAGCCGAATATCACGACGTTCTACAACGCCATCGACGACGGCGGTGCCGGCGATGATTCCGACTACCAGTACAACGACGGCGCGGACATGGGCCCCGCCGACTTCGGAGACTTTGGCTGATGTTCGTACTGTTGAGGCCCATAGCCTGGGTTGGCCAGGTGGTTGTTTCCGGAATCTCGAGTATCGGCGAGGTGGTCTGCATCTTGCTGAATACGCTCAAGTTCTTGCCGCGCGTCTACAAGAACCCGAACCTCATCGTGAAGGAGATGATATCCATCGGCGTGTCTTCGTTGCCGCTGCTGTTCGTCACCTCCATCTTTACGGGGATGGTGGCGACCGTGATGGCGGAATTCGAATTCCACAACCTCGTTGCTGACAAGTTTGTCGGTACCGCGGCCTGCAAGATGGTGCTCATTGAACTCGGCCCGCTCCTTACGGCTATTGTGCTTGCCGGCCGCGTGGGCAGTGCCGTTGCCGCCGAACTCGGGAGCATGAAGGAGAAGGAGGAACTGGCCGCCTATACGGTACTCGGCCTCGATACCTACCGTTACCTCGCGATGCCCCGCTTTGTCGCCTTCATCACGATGATTCCGTGCCTCACCGCCATATCGAACGCGCTCGCCCTGATAGGCGGCTGGATCGTGTGCGTACTCGCGCTGGATATCACGACCTATACGTATTACACCGGGATGCAGTACTTGTTCGAGTCCATGGACCTCTGGTCTGGCATCATCAAGTCCTTCGTGTTCGGTACGCTTATTTTTGTGCTGGGCTACTACCACGGGATTAATGCGAAACCCGGTGCCCACGGTGTGGGGCTTGCCACCATGAACGTGGTGGTCTCGAGCTGCCTCATGATATTGATTGCCGATTTTGCGCTGGACGCAGTAATGTTCTTCTAAGTTGCAGGTTTGCCTATGCCGAACGTAAATATTGACCCGAACGATATCGCCATCCGCCTCAAGGGGCTCAAGAAGTCTTTCGGTCCGCAGACCGTGCTGCAGGACGTGAACCTCGACATCCGTCGCGGTGAGACCATGGTCATCATCGGCAAGTCCGGTGGCGGTAAGTCCGTCATCCTTAAGCACATGATTGGCCTGTTGCAGCCGGATGGGGGAGAGGTGTCCGTCGACGGCGTGACCATCAGTACGCCCAAGTTTTTTGACACGCGCACCATCCGCAAAAAGATGGGCATGCTGTTCCAGATGGGCGCGCTTTTCGACTCCATGAGTACCGGTGAGAACATCGCTTTCGCTCTCCGCGAACACCATCCGGAACTTTCCGAAAAGCAAATCCAGGACGTGGTGACCGAGAAGTTGCAGATGATCAACCTCGTGCCCGAGTTCCGCACCAAGATGCCCTCCGAACTTTCCGGCGGTATGCGCAAGCGCGTCGCCCTTGCCCGAGCCATCGCCCTGAATCCCGAAATCCTCCTTTACGACGAACCGACAACGGGTCTTGATCCCATCACGAGCGACGTCATCAACGACCTCATCCTCGACATGCAGAGCAAGCTCGGGGTGACCTCCGTGGTGGTGACGCACGACATGGTGAGCGCTTTCAAGGTGGCCGACCGCATCGCGATGCTCTATAACGGGCGCATCATCGAGGTCGGGACCGTCGACGA
>CADBLC010000089.1 GCA_902795385.1 Fibrobacter succinogenes
GGCTGGACAATCGCATTTTCGGGAACGAATTCATCGACCGTGAAGTTGACCTTGCGCAAGGCAACACCGGCATACGAGGCCGGACTACCGTTGACCATCGCGACAATGCCGTTAGTCGTTTCGCTACCCGGACCGCCAGCAGTCTCGCTGGTCACGTTCGAGCAGGAACATAAAAACACGGCCCACAGGAGGAGCGCTAGCTTTTTCATTTTGCGCCTCCCTGCAATTTTTTCGCAAAGCCGATGGGGAACAGCTGCACGTTCAACTGGAACACGGTATCGTCACCGGTACCTTCCTGGGACATGCGCAAAAGTTCGCTACGGAATTCCTTGATCTTCTCGCGAATCAAGGCGATGTCGTCCATGTTGAACGTCATGGTCACCGTGCTGATATCGCGGAGGGGCGGGGCATGCCTTTCCAGGGATTCACCCGCCAGGCGGACGGTTTCTTTCTGGAAGGTACGAACAGCCTCGGAACGCCAGTTTCCGCCGGTGCTCACGAAGGTATCGTTAACCTTCCAAAATCCATCCCTATCCCTCGAGATCATGTTTAAATCATACAAAAGTTTGACCGCACTTTTTGCCTCTTCGACAGAAATTGCAGGCGTACAGCTCTCCGCAAGGCCCTCATAGTCGTCTTTGAACTTGCAAATACCGATAATCGAGCGGATTGCGTTGCAGTACCAGTGGCGGTAGAACTCCAATTCCTTCTTCGCGAGACGCTTGAGGGGGATGCCCTTGAGCATCTGCATCTTCTCGTAATGGTTCAACGCCTCGGCATCGGTCTTGGCGCGGCCAAAGTACACGAGTTCGGTCCAGTAGGCGGTCTCTTTCTCGCTCAGCTCGAAGAACTCGGCCATGGGCTGCACGAGCGAAAGAGTGAGGTGAATCTTACCTTGGGAAACGCGTAACAGGTTACCCGGGTCGGCACCGAGCTTCATCGCCATATAGCGCCACGAAATGACGGACTTGCGCTTCTTGAAGTCATCGAACGCATCCCTAAGCCATTCCCTGTAATCGGTATATTCGAATATCGGTTCCACGGTAAAATTCCTCTATAATCAACAGATAACGATTCCCATCTCCTTATCCTCTATAAAGATAGAACCTTACAGACCGAAATGGTTATCTTTTATTTACTGTCCGTTGTGGAAATTTACAACGACTTTTTCGCCCTTACCGCAGGTGGCAGTCCAGTGCGATTCCGGCTTTCCGGAAACGGCCTTGTCTGTCACAAATCCTTCAAAAACGAGCTTTTCGCCCTCTTTTCCGTAAATAACCAGGTATTCCAGTTCCTCGACCTTGGACTTGACGACCAGGGGTTCGCGCATGAGCGTTGCAGTGATTTGAATCACGCAAGAGTCCTTGGACGAGTCGGCTTCGGCCTCCGGGGTGTCGGCCTTCCACTTGAGCACGAGCGGACGGAAGTCCAGCTCCACCGGTTCGGGCTGACACAGCCAATAGAGAAAACTTCAAAAAATGGCCCATACTTAACGGCGCTTGAACATGGCGCTAACCACGCGGTTGCGCCCGCCTTCCTTGGCGGAGTAGAGGGCCTTGTCGGCACGTTCGAACAGCTTTTTCGGGTCTTCGCCGGGAATCATCTCGGCAATACCGAAGGAGCAGGTCACCTGCTGCTGCTTGATGAGGGTTGCGCCCTCGATAGCCACGCGGAGCTTCTCGGCAAGGAACTGGGCGTTCTGTATGGGAGTGTCGCTACAGAGTATTACAAACTCCTCGCCACCCCAACGCACCAGGGCATCCGTATTGCGGATCTTGTCGCGGATAAGGCGGGTCAGGTTCACCAGCACCTCGTCGCCGACGCTGTGGCCGTACGTGTCGTTCACGTCCTTGAAATGGTCGATATCGAGCATCACGAACGAGACCGGGCAGCCGTTCTTGCTCAGGTTTTCCTGTTCACGCAACAGAATGCTGCTGAAGCCCGCACGGTTGAGGCAGCCCGTGAGCGGGTCCTCCTTGCTGGACTTCTCGTATTCGCTCTTCTCGATCTGCAAGGCGGCGAGGTTCTTCTCGAGTTCTTCCTGCTTGCGCTTGTTGGCCACGCGTTCGCGGCTGTAGTCGAAGAAGCGGATAATCAGGATGATGAAGAACGTGACGAACCAGATGACCACGAGGATCGTGACCAGGTCCACCTTGGCAATCTTCTTGCCCTTGAAGCAGAGGCCGCGGATTTCGAGCGTACCGTAACCGAGCGGAGCATTGGTGCCCGTCTGGATTTCGATAAGCGGGATGTTCGAGAGGTCGACGCGTGCCTTGTGCACGTTGATTTCGTTCTGGGCGACCCACCAGGAAGCCACGCGGAATTCCTGCGGCACGAACACGGCCGGGTAAGTCTCTTCGAGCGGGAAGAACTCGACTTCGTTGAACTTGAGCGAGGTCTCGTCGTCCTGGCGGTAGAAGGCGGAATCGTAGCCGCGCATGTAGAGGCGGACCGTACCTTCGCCACGGGGCTTGACCCACACGAAAATGCTGTCGTAATGCGAGAGGTCCTTACCGCGGGTCTTGCCGTCACCCAGGAAAATCTTGACGCCCGCATACGGGTATGCGTAGCCTTCCCTCAGTTCGTAGTCCACAATGATGGAGGAATCGGTACGTTCCAGCGCAATGGCCGAGGTACCGCCATCGGCGGAGTCGGATTCAGCAATCACATAGGGATAGTCGGACAGGTTCAGGAACTCGATATCGTCCAAGCCGTTCTGATACGCAAATAGGGCTATAACCGTCGCCGCAAGCAACACGAAGATCAGGATGTTCATCCTGAACAGCGCATATATTTTTTGCATAATCTGAGACATGTTAGTTCCTACACTATCCTCTTATTTTCTCCTAAATATATAAAAAAGGGCCGAATCGTATTGGCCATTTCCTGGTGGGCACGCACGTCAGGGTGCCCCAAAAGGCCCACATTCTCGGTCAGGAGGGCCTTGAATTCCAAATCCTTGTGTCCGGAGGCCACTTGTTCGTCATAAATTTCCTGTACCGTGGGGGTCAGGTCGTCGTTCGGCCAGACCTTGGTTGAAAGAAGGAGGAACTTCACCCCGGGATGGGCGGCGCGCAGTTTATCCAAAAAGCGGGCGTAGGCGACCTTGAAGATCCGCTTATCCGCGTAGGGAGGGTCGCCCTGGAAGTCGTTGATCCCCATGAACAGGACTATCACCTGCGGATGGAATTTGTTCAAATCCCACGGAGCAGGGAACGAATCCGTCGCGGCGATTCCCGGGACGGCGTAGTCGTACAGCTTGGCGAGCGTCCAGCCCGGGGCGATATTCGCATAATTGCGCACCAGCCCGCGGCCGCTCACGGCGTTTACCTGGAAGTCGGCCTTGTAGTTGTCCGCAAGGATAAAGGCGTAGCTCTTGGAGGCGTCCGTCTTCTCGAATTCCATCTCGGCGGGGTCCGTGTTCGTGCCTTCGTTGCCAAAACCCACCGTGAAGGAATCACCGATAAACTCAATGCGGCGGTTCGACGGGGCGGGCTTGGGGCCGAACTTGCCCGAGTTGCCGAGGGAGATGTCGTGCACGCAGACCTCGCCCGGGTTGCTTTCGCTAATCTTGACGAGCCTGTACGTATGAATTTTGCCATCGCCAACGGCACCGAGTTTCTTGGTTGCACGACCGTTCGTTTCGAACAAAGTCACAGATTTGCCGTCGACGTCAAAACGCCAGCGGGAATAGCCTTCCAAATTGAACGTCACCGACTTGGTATCGGCATTGAACTTGACAAGGGCACCGGGAGCACTGGCGCAAGAACCGCTAGCCCTGTGGTCCCACCTGCCCAAGAAACTTACGCTTTCCATAACCGACGGTTTCATAGCCTCCCCAGCAACAGAACTGGCCGCTAAAGCGAGCACAGACAAAAAAAGCACATCCATTTTCATGCTTCACAATATATATATTCTGCACCATGCGGACCTGGAAAAACAAAGCTTTTTTGGTACTTGCGCTGTACGGACTCGCCGTCGGAGTGTCCGTCTATGCAGCCGATCCGCCTAAAAAGGACGTGCCCCAAAAAGATCCGCGCAAAGCCGAGGCTCCCGAACCGGGGTCGCCGGGCGATACGCTCACCCCGGTAGACGCCCGCATGGCCTACCTGGTGTACAAGCTGCTCGACAAAGACGGCAAAATCATTGGCGCCAACCTCAAGCGCGGGGCCAAATCGTTCTACCAGAACTGCAGGCCGTGCCACGGCGAAGACGGGATGCGCCTCAACTTCAATCCGGGCGGAAGCCCCGAGTTTATTGGCATCCGCGCCCGCAAGGACTTGCCCACGTTCTGGTACCAGATGAATTTCGGCGACGAAGACCGCAAGATGGAAGCGTACATCGACGAGATTCCCGTCGACGAGATGCGCGACATCGCAGCGTTCGCGCAAACACTCCCCTAGCGGCTAGAGGCTCTTCTTGTGGAGCAGCTTGACTTCTTGGATGAAGTTGAGCGAAAGCGGGTACGTAGTCTCGGTACCGAATTCCTGAATCTCGATGTTGAACGGTGACTTGCTCAACCGGAGGGAATGGACGAAGAACGTAATCTCCCTCTCCTTCTCGGCGCGCTTGGTCGGGTCCTTGACCTGCGCAGAGATTAACGTACCGGTCGTCTTCACGTAGCGCAGCACCTTCACCAAGTCGAACGTATCAAGCTTCTGGTACATGCAGCCGTACTTGGTCGCGTTGAGCGTCTTCTGGATGGAGGACTCGTCCACCTCTTCCTTGAGGTCGTAGTCCACCGCGCCGGCATTGAGCCAGCCGATGCAGAATTCCTTGCGCCATTCGTCGACCGGGGCCGGTTCGCGGTTCTCGGACGATTCCGACACGTACGGATTGTAGCCGAAGCTTTCCAATATGTCAAAGGCCCTCTTCTCGCCATCCGGCTTGAGGATGAACCCGTAATTCGGGATGTATTCCTCGGCGCATTCCATGAACTGGGCGAACTTGGAGAGTTCGTCCGAAATCTTGCTGTCGTCGATTTTCAACAAGCGAACCGTGCGTACACGGGCGCCGTAGAAAGTGGCGTTCCATTCTTCCAGGGTCGCAGACACGTTCGCCGGCGGATTGATCCAGGAACGGAAATGCTCTATCTCGGATTCCGGGAAACCGCTCTTGAGACCGGCGAGGTACGTCTCCTTGCTCAGGTTGAAGCAGAGGAACGTGTCGTCGCTGCGGATGCTCGCGAGGCACGCGAGAACGAACAGCACCCTCGGGGAGGTTCCCGTCGAGGCAATGAGGTCGAAGTTCGGGAGGGCAGACACGTTGGATTCCGCCTGCGGGATAACGCCCGTCTCGAGCCAAACACGGCCCATGTCGGAAAGGACGACAGAGCCGACCTTTTCCACCTTCTTCTCGCCCACCATCTGGAATTCCACGAGTCCCAGAAGCCAAAGTTCGCGGAGCGGACGGGGCAGGTATTCCCAGGAGAGCTGCTTGTTGCGTTCGAGGATGCGGTACGACGGGTCCATCACCCAGAAAAGGAACGCCGCCTCGGAAACGCCCAGGCCCGACTGGAGCATCTGCAGCAAGTGCTTGCAGTGTTCCGTATCGCCATGGAAGCGCACCTTGATCCACCAGTTCAACACGTCTTGGTGCAGGCGGAAGCCGTTCTTGCGCAAGAAATCGAGGGCCTTTTCCGAAGGATAGAGGATGGAATCTTCCTGTTCGAGCCAGCCGTTCTGCGTCAAGAAGCTGAAGATGAGGACGACTTCGTTCTCCGTAGCCTTGTCGCAAACGTTCTTTGCCGAAGACAAAGCCTCGATGCAAAGCTGGCGGCTGCGGCGATGGAGCGTACCGTTGGTGTTAATCCTTATTTCGCCCTTCTTGGCCAAGGCAAGGACCATGCACACATGGAAATCCAGGCGGTTGCCGTATCCGGCCGATGGCCTGGACATGTCCACCGATTCCTCGGGAGGAATCTCGAAGCAGTTCACGAAGTTGCTGAAACCCAGGTACACGGCCGTACCCGAAACGTACGAACGCCACAGCACGTACTCGCGGCACATCGAAAGCAAAAAAGTCTGGAGGTCGTTGCTCTTGCTCACGGGCACCGTGAGACGGAGCTCGTTGAACGAAAGTCCACGGCCACCGCTATGGTAAACCAGATTCAGGCAGCGGCGCTGCCACGGTTCCATCTTGGAAAAAATCGAACGTACACGATCGCTATCGCTAAAATATTCCTGAACTTCCGCCTGTATGAGGGCATTGTTCAAAAGGCCTTTTTTCCCGTAAGCATGGGCATGCACATCGCGAAGCATAGACTTCGACATGCCCTCAAAAAATTCGCGCAAAGCTAACATCCGATATCCTCAATTAGGAGCGCAAATTTAACAATTTTTTTTGTCGGTGTCTACTTGACGAACTCCAAGATGTCGGAAACGGAATTTGCCTGGCTGTGCTTGAAATTCCAGATACGCGCAAACGTCTTGCCGTACGTTTCCTTAACGATGCGATTGTCGAGAATCAGCACCTTTCCGGAATCTTCTTCGCTACGCAGCAAACGTCCAAGTCCTTGACGCATTTCCATATACGCTTCGGGCACAAAATATTCCTTGAACGTATTTTCGCCACGCGTCTTCATCTCGGCAGAAATTCCTGCCACCAGCGGGTCGGAAGGATTCGGGAACGGAAGTTTCGCAATCACCAAGAGCTTGAGCGCATCGCCCGGGAAGTCTACACCTTCCCACAGGCTCTGGCAGCCAAGCAGGCAGGCGCCACGCGACGAACGGAAAATCGACACGAGGCCGTCTACGGTGCCGTCAATGTACTGGCAAAGCAGCAGCTTGTTCTTTTCGGCAAAAGCCGGTGCAAGCACGGACTGTGCCTTCATCATCTGCGCGATGTTGGTGAACAGCACAAGCGTATTCTCTTCCACGTTCGGGAGCACGTTGACCAAGCACTCGTTCAGCGCGTCGGCGTATGTGGGGTCCGACGGCTTGGGCAGATAGCGAGTCACCATGATCTTGCGGCGGGATTCCTGCGGGACCTGTTCCGCAAACACGCGCATGAACGGGCGCTTGCCTCCGGTGAGCGAACCCATGCCCATGCGCTTGGCAAAATAGCCGAGGTCGCCCTGCACGGCAAGCGTCGCCGACGTGAACGTCGCGGACTTGATCCAGGGATAGAACTTGGTCCTCCACACGCTGCCGCTATGGAGCGGATAGGCGTGCATCTTGAGCGTATGCGGGTTGAACGGTTCTTCCAGGTAGAACACCCAGTCGCTGCGACCGGCCTTGACCAGGAATTCGAAGTCCTGGATAAAGCGGACGAGTTCATCCACGCAACCGCAGGCGTCCTTCACGAGGCCGCGGCAAGATTCTTCGCCGGCGAGAGCGGCAAAGAGGGCGTCGGCATGTTCCTTCATGTTGGCGAACTGGTCGAGGACTCCCTTCGGGTCCGTATCGTATTCGGCCAAGATTCCCTTCGCGTAAACAAGGCTTCCCTTGCCGCCCTTGTTCTTCTGAATCTTCTTGCCCATCTTCATGAAGAAGCGGTGAAGCGCCTTCTCGGTCTCGGCAATGTCGAGAATGAGCTGCTCGCATGCTTGACGATGCTCAGAGCCTTCCGGCAGGCGGGATTCCAGCTCGGCGATAAGGCCGTCGCGCTTGCCACGGCTCGGCACGAGCGTCTTGGCCACGTTGCGGAAGCTGAAGAAGGAGATGGAACGTCCGAACGCCTGGTTGCTGCATTCGGGCAGGCGATGCGCTTCGTCGAACACGATGTGTTCATACGTGGGGAGCAACGCGAAATCGAGCGAAAGGTCGGCGAGGAACAGCGAATGGTTGACAAGCACCATGTTCGCCGCCATGGCCCGGCGCTTGGCGCACAGGGCAGGGCACTTCTTAAAGTGCGGGCAGTTCTCGCCCTGGCAAGAGGCGGCAGAGCTTGCCACCTTGGTCCACAAAACATGGTTGCGGGTATGGTTGAACGCACGGCATTCGTTCACGTCGCCCGTCTCGGTATTCACGATCCACGGGATAAGCGTCATGAACGAATCGATTTCTTCGGGCAGCAGCAAGTTGGCGCTGGATTGCAGAACCTCTTCGAACTTGCGGAGGCAAATGTAGTTGTCGCGGCCCTTGAGGAGCGCCGGCTTCAAGAAACCGTTGAACACGCTCACGAGCTGCGGGATATCGTGGTTCCAGAGCTGTTCCTGCAGGGCACGCGTAGCCGTACTGATAACAACGCGTTCGCCGGAGGCCGCCTTGTTGGCTGCCGACACGAGGTAGGCAAGAGTCTTGCCGGAGCCCGTCGGGGCTTCCATAACGCAAAGGCCTCCCTTGTGCATGTTGCGTTCCACCGCCGTAGCGAATTCCGTCTGGGTCTCGCGCGGCTTGAAGCCTTCCATGCCCAGCGACAAAAAGCCGTTCTCCTTGAAAAACTCGCTCACGCGCGGCACGGCCATGCACGGGAGTTTTCCGGAACTCTGTTCCACTTCGGGCAGCTTGTAGGCCGGAGGAGCAAGCTTAGTTTTTTCGTCGACCGTACCGAACAGCTTTTCCATGTCGGAACCTGCGGACACGCGGATAATCGCCTCCATGAGCCACGGATCCATCTGCGAAATTTTCTCGTAGGCCATCACAAACAGGCGGCCGCAGGCGTCGGCGTCGGGGAGCGCGCGGTGGGCGCGGCTACGTTCGATACCGAGAGCCTGGACAAGCGTATCCAGGCGATGGTTAGGCATGTCCTGGTAGGCAATACGCGAAAGGGTCAGCGAATCCCAGAACACATGGTCGTCGTAAGGGACGCCCACCTTGGCCAGCGTGCGCTTGAGGAACTTGGAATCAAAGGTGGCATTGTGCGCGACCAGCGGCAAGTCACCGACAAAGGAGCAAATCTTGCCTGCCACCGAAGCAAAGTCCTCGCTATTTTCCAGCTCGGCCTTGCTGATGCCCGTAAGCGATTCAATAAACGGACGTAGAACGGCCTCGGTCGGCTTCACCAGGAAATCGACAGATTCCGTCGGCTTGGAATCCACAAAACGGACAAGGGCCACCTCGATGATTTCGTCCTTTTCGAAATCAAGCCCCGTCGTTTCCAAGTCTACTGCAACAAAATCAGGCAGTTTCAGCATACAATCCTCCTCATTCCTATTTTAGCGCTGGTAAATTCGGCACCAGCTTTTCAAGTTCATTCACTCCGTTCGCGATCTTTACGGTGTCGTTCGGGGATCGCCATGCGGAACCGTAACGGAACGGTTCCAGGCCGCCCGCATCGGGTTCTCGTCGTCCCTTCTCGGGGTAATAGTAATCGACAAAGTAATTACCTTCCACCAAATCGTCAAACGCAAAGCTCCCGTCACTCCCACAGGGCGCATAGAAATACGATGTACGGTCAACCGGCTTCAAGCGCACGTAAGCTCCCTGGTGCGCACCGGGAATCTTGCCCTTCAGGCTAGCCAACTTGAGCTTGGGCACCGTCTCGAACTGCAACAGCTGCTTGTACTTTTCCTCGATGACCGTGTCGCGGACCCCGTTGGAGTCGGCACGGGCAAGCGTCGTGTCCATGTAGCCCATGAGGACTTTCACCTTCGCGTCGGTGGGCCACGGGGATGCGTTCTGCACCACAAAACGAATGGGGTCCGTCTGCATTACCGTCACCTTCGACGTATCCTTGTTTATCACTACGTAGAAGGACTGCTTCAGGGAATCCTTGAGGGGCTTGTTGTAGGCGATGAATACGGTATCCGTCGGGAAGGCCGTAGACGTGCGGGAATTGATGGTCGTCTTCGCGACAGCCGGGTCAAGCGTATCGGCCTTCTTTTCGGTCCATTCCCACTCCACTTCGTT
>CADBLC010000090.1:0-1283 GCA_902795385.1 Fibrobacter succinogenes
GTGTTGTAGTCGTTATAGATGAGGATAGCCTTCGGCCAGCGTTCACGCGCCATCTTGAAGGCGGTGGTTATGAAGGCATAGTCGCCATTGTTGTCGCCGCCGAGAGCCGGAATGATGTTGTTGTTCTTGCCGTAGGGAGAATGATAGCTGTTGTTGCCCGTACGGATAGCCTCGTTCACCACGTCAATCATCTCGATTTCGGGGTAATGTTCCTTGACCGCATCGAACCAGGCGGTAATCGCCTTCCTGGTTTCGTCGACGCTGAGGCCGTTAAGCCAGCCCGGATACTGGGAGCCCCACACCAAGGCGTGGAACTTGAAATGCCCACCGTTATTCTTTGCCCAGTTATAGGCGGCATCGCAGGCGCCCCAGTTGTAACGGCCACGGGTACCCTCGACGGAGCCCCACTTACAGCCGTTTTCGGCCGTAGCCTGGTTCCAAAGTTGGGTAAATTGGTCATTAGGACCAGGAGCAGTGCCAGACTGAGTGATGTTACCGATGAACTTCGCGGCGCCATCGGCAATGCCGGGACCCGCGAAAGAGAAAGTCGATGCCGCAAGAGCCACGGCAGCAACCCTTGTTGCTGTTGAGAGAATATTTTTCATATCCACTACATCCCTTATTTTAATGCGGCCGGCCACCACGCCGACCCCTATCGAAAAATATCTCGCAAAAAAGCGAATCTCTTGCGGGGAAATCAAGGTTCTATTGACACTTTATCCATGCAGCAAATTTTTCTTACACGATTTTTTGTCACTTTTACTCATTTTAAACAATTTTATATTTATATCAACATTTTTTTACACATCACTCTAGCATTTGAGACGAAAAAGATTTACTTTTCTAAAAGAATACCGCAAGGGAGCGGTTTGGAAAAAAAGGAGTCAGAAATGAAACTTCCCCAAATTATGGGACTTGCCAGCATTTTGGCAATGTCTAGTACTATGGCTTTTGCCTGGAGCATCAGCGGCAAGGTCCAATCGGCCGGCTCCGGCAGAGCACTCGCCGGCGTAACCATCAACTCGTTCAATTACGCAGGCGTCAACACGACATCTGCCGAAGATGGCACGTTCAGCATCAACACCGATTCGGACGCCCTGTTCGGCGTTGCCAGCGTAAAGATGTCCGCCAACATCCGCGGCGGCGTTTTCTCGCTTGACGGTGTGAACGCCCACCAGCTGAAGATTTCTGCAATCAACGCCCTCGGCAAGGTTACCTACCAGCGTTCCTTCTACGAAGTCTACGGTTCCGTGAGCATCGACCTTTCCAAGGCTGCCGGCCAT
>CADBLC010000090.1:1366-15568 GCA_902795385.1 Fibrobacter succinogenes
AAACAGACGTAGTCATCAAGATGGAACGCGGCACCAACACCACGAGTTCTGCCACGGTCGCCCAGAGTTCGAATGACGTCGTCAAGTCTTCTTCTAGCGTCGAGGCTCCGACCAGCTCCGAAGAGGCAAAGTCCTCCGCGAGCCAGGACCCGATTACGGTCGACTGCTCCGGCAAGACCGCAAAGCCCGTACAGAAGCAACAGATGTCCGTGACTGTTGACGGCAAAAAACGCACATTCCTTTTGCACATCCCGGACGCCTACAAGGGCGACAAGCCGGTACCGCTCGTTGTGGACTACCACCCGGTTATGGGTAACGGTGAAGGCCAGTACAATGGCACCACTTACAAGTCCCAAACCGACCCCGAAGGCGTCATCTCGCTTTACCCCGATGGCACCAAGTCTGCTGATAGCAGAAAGATGGGCCCGGGTTGGAACGTCGGTCCCTGCTGCTCCGATGACGACGACGTCAAGTTCTCTCGTGCAATGATTGATGCAGTCAAGGAAATCGCCTGTATCGACCCGCAGCGCATCTATGCGACCGGTTTCTCGATGGGTGGCGGTATGAGTAACCACGTGGCCTGCTTCATGTCCGATGTCTTTGCCGCAGTTGCTCCTGCCGGCATGGACTTGAATACCACGAACAGCGCCAAGTGCAATCCGGAACGTCCGATTTCCGTCATCAACTTCCGCGGCACCAACGACGGCACCTGCCGTTACCAGGGCGGCGATAGCGGCTTCAATGACGGCTTGAACTTCCTCGGAGCCAAGGGAACCTTCGAATTCTGGAAAGAAAAGAACGGATGCACCGGTTCTGCAACCAAGAACGCCAACGGCTGCGACGAATACTCCAACTGCAAAGACGGCGTGAAGGTCGTGCTCTGCACCAAGCAGGGTGGTGGCCACGAACAAGGTGACGGCAAGATTGGCTGGCCGTTCCTGAAGCAGTTCACGCTGCCTGCCAGCTTCGTGAAGTAAGAGCTTAAAACCAACCCCCCAAAACAAAAAGCACCCCGCTAGTAATAGCGGGGCGTTTTTTTTGGAGGAGTGAATCTATAATGCTATTTCTGGACAGCGATTCTGTAAGTCCGGCCACCGCGGAAGGGCTTCACAAGATAAGTACCCGAAAGCCTGACCGATTCCGCAGTTTTTGCACGCAGGTTCTCGGTACCGACGGCCGTGAACTTTGCAACCAGGCGCCCGTCGAGGCCGTATACGCCGTAAGTTTGAGACGCCCCGAAATTGACGTTGTAGCGAGCAACGATTGCCAAAGTAGAATCGCGCGTCGACGAGGAATCACCAGGCGTACCCACCGCTTCGCATTTAGCCCCGGCACAGAACTCTAAATAGTCGATGTTCACGTAATTGCCGACGATTTCGAGCTTGAGCACGTGCTTGCCCGCCGTGAAGTTCACCTTGCCCGCATCGAACGTGGCGTAGGTTTCCCAGTCAGCGCCTTGCGGGAACATAATCGCATCGCCCACGGCCTTGTCGTCAACATATAGCTTGGCACCCGAATTCTCGGAAGATGTCGCGTAGCTTGCCGACACGCCGTATTCGCCCGCTTCGGCCACATTCACGGTGTATTCGAGCCACTCGCCTTCCTGTGTGTAGCCGATGGCGTAGCCGGAACCGCCCTGCACGATATCCACGGCATCTTCGCGGTACTGTCCACCCTTGTTGTCGTCGTCCTTGTCAAGGAACGACTTGCCCGGGCCACCCACTTGGCGTAATATACACGCGGTAGCCGTACTTGGTGTTGGTGATGTTCACCGGCACCGTAATCTTGCCGTCGCTCACGTCGTATTCCTTGTCGGACACCAGGTTCGTCGAGGGTACGGCCTTGTCCTTGTTTTCCCAAACCACGTATTCCACGGTCACATTCACCTTGTTGCCGAATGCAGAAGGAATGCCCGAAATGTTCACATTGATATCGCCCTTGGTGTTTCCGCCGAGCACGATGCTTGCAAAGCCTTTCTTCTTGTCGAGGGCGGCAAAACCATCAACACCATCGCTCTTGTCGTTGGGGGGTACAACCTTTGCCATGTAACCGCTCATGTCGCCATACCACTTGTACAGCCACCAGCCGCCACCGCGTTCGTTATCCTTGGTGAGCAGGCTACCCAAGCGACCCGGAAGCGGTACGAACCACCAAGAAATCATGGCGCTTTCGACACCGTGACGTTCGAATTTAGCGATAAAGGGAATAGACAGGCCAGGGCACCCCTCTTCGCTATGCTCGGTCGAAGAATATTCGTTGATGCTCAGCGGACGCGGCTTGACGTTGTATTTCTTTTCGAGGGCACGATACGTCTCGACAGAGCCCACGAAGCCGCCGCTACCCCACTGGTGCCAGCTGACCACGTCGGGCATGCAGTTGTTCGTACGACGGGCCAATGATTTTTGCGCCGGGGTCCATCTGACGAATCAAATCGTAAGTCTGCTTCCAGAGGCCGGAATTGAAGTCGATGTTCGATTTCCAGGTATCGTTCGGTTCGTTCCAGATTTCGTAACCGTCAAAGTTCTTGTTGTTCGATTTGAGCTTGTCGTTGATGACGGATTTCACCTCGTTTTTCCAGTGGTCCATGTTCTGGAACTTGTACGGCCAGCCGGGCAAGACGTCGGCCAAGCGAATCTGGATTTTGGCACCGATGCTTTCGACACGCGGAGCCACCAGGAACGCACCACCGATAGGCTGCTGGCGGCCGCTACCGCTACGCGCCGGCGAAAGGAACACATTCGGCTTGAGCGGAGCGACATCCTTCTCGATATTGCTCGGAAGCGTTTCGGTAAGCCCATAGAGAGAACCCGTCACCGGCTTGATGCTATCGCCCAGACTCACGTTCAAGTTGACTGCCGCAAAAAGGCACGACGGCAGCAAGACAAGCGGAAATATCGTACGAAAATCCATAAAACCATCCCTTGTGGAAAATACAATTACACATTTTAAAATTATGCAAAAAAGGGGCTCAGAACGGCACCGCGAAAAAAATACTTTTGCAGAAATTACAATAAGCCCCGGAGTGATCCGGGGCATTTTTATGGGTGTGGATTAGGTTCTACTTTACGCTGATGCGGAATGCGTTTCCGCCCCTTTCCGGGCGAACCAGGTAGGTTCCGGCACGCTGGACCGCGTTGCGGGTTGCGGTATGCAAATCTTCGACGCCACGGGTTATGAATCTTGCCACCTGGCGGCCCTGCATATCGAATACCCTGTAGTAGCGCATGCCTTCGGGCACAATCACCGAGGGACCGCGCAATTTCAACGTCTGGTCAATCGAGCCGATGTTCGCCGTCTCGGAGACATCCTTTTCCGGCTGGTTCTCGTAAATCTTGGCAATTTCGTCCGAGCCGTACTTTGCAGGCGTAAGGTCGTTCGTGCCGAAGTTACGGAAGCCGAGGAGAGAATATTCCGTCGGGTCGTTCAGCTGCTTACGGACAGGCGCGATGCGGAACTTGTGCGAGTATTCGCGGTTCGCATTCAAGCGGTATTCGTTGAGCGGTTCGGCACCCCAGGAGTTGATGCCGCCGAGGCCCATCTGGTGCAAGTCCACGCGGAGGGTGATATCCTTGTCGCGTTTGAGTTCCCACGGGAGCTTGACGTTGGTAAGCTGTTCCGGAGTGTAATGCTGGGCGTTGAATTCCATACGCGGGGAACCCACAATCATGAGGCCCTTGCCCTTGTCGTTGGTGAGGGTCGCCCACTTGACATCGGTGCGCTGGCCCGTTTCGCCGATTTCCATGTACATGACCGTCATGGAATCCACGAGCGTGGAGAAGATGCCCATGAAACTGCCACGGTTACGGCCCATGTAGTTCTCGTCGGGGCCGCGACCGAAGTAGCGGACCTTCTCGAAACCGCCCGGAACCGTAAAGAGCGTTCCCACGTTCGGGATGTAGCTCTTGGAGCCGTCCGGGTTGAACGTGTATTCCACGACGATGTCTCCGCTGCCGTACACGTAATAGGTCAGCTTCATCTTGGAGCCACCCACATCCGGGAAGCTGAAGTTGAAGGTCACCTGGGTTTCTTGCGGGGAAACTTCCTTGACCTCGGAGGTCACGTTACGCTTCTGGCTCGCCTTGCGCCATTCGCCGTGGCCACGTTCCATATTGAAACCCTTGTCGTTGTCGGTCGGAGCGCGCCAGAAGTTCGGGATACCGCCGTTCTTGATGATGGTATCGCCATCGAGAACGTAGCTCGCGATCGTACCCGCCTTCTCGTCGAAGGCAATCTTGAAATCGGTTCCTTCGATGGTGAGGCCGCTGACGCGGGAAACCTTGGCGCCATTCAGGGTGCTGATGTCCACTTCGGTGGACCAGAGTTGTCCCAGATTGATGCCGAACTGTTCGTGCGCAACGCTGTGGCCCGCCTTCGCCCAGAGTTCATCCTTCTTGAGGCGGAAATCGATATCCAGGTGGTATTCCGCACCGATGCTCGTCTCGATATCCGGCAACTCGATGGTGATTTCCTTTTTCTGGAGGGGGCCGACGTTCAGCTGCGAGCTGTTCAGCCTGCCATCCTTGATAACCTTGCCGTTTTCACGGAGCTGCCAGACGCCATCGAGGAAATCGGCGAGATTCTTGAAGAGGTAGCGGTTTTCAATTTCAATCTTGCCCTTGGCGGCATCGACGTTCTTCACACGGATCTGGCTATACTGGTACTTGACTTCCCACATTTCCGGCTGGATCGCACGGTCGGGGAACACGAGGCCGTTCGCGCAGAAGTTGTCATCATTTTGCCAGTCGCCCCACATGCCGCCGAATTCCCAGTACGGAGTGCCCTTGTGGTGCAAGCCCTGGTCGATGAAGTCCCAGATGAAACCGCCGAAGGCGCGCGGGTTGCCGTAGAAGGCGTTCATGTATTCCTGGAGGTCGCCGACGGAGTTGCCCATGGCGTGTTCGTATTCGCAAAGCATCACGGGCTTGTTGGCGTCCTTGTAGCCCGCGATATAGTCGTAGCCCCAGTACATCTGGCTTGTAACGTCGGCGTTGTTGTTGTCGCCTTCGTAATGCACGTAACGCGTGGAGTCAATTTCGTGTGCACGCTGGCGTTCGGAGGCAAACACGTTGCCGTTGCCCGCTTCGTTACCGAGCGACCAGAGGATAATGCAGGGATGGTTCTTGTCGCGCTGCACCATGGAATTCAGGCGGTCCACCACCGGGGCGCGCCAGTCATCACTGCTCTTGGGCAAGTCACCGTTCGCGCCATGGCTTTCCACGTTCGCTTCGTCAATCACGTAAATGCCGTACTTGTCGCAAAGGTCGTACATCATCGGATTGTTCGGGTAATGCGACATGCGGAGCGCGTTGATGTTGAATTTCTTCATCAAGATGATGTCCTGTTCCATGCGCTCGTAGTTCACCGCACGTCCGTTATCCGGATCGAGTTCGTGGCGGTTCACGCCGTGGAACTTGACGGGCATGCCGTTCACCAAGAGGCGCGGGGCGCCGTTATCCTTCTTGATTTCCACCGTGCGGAAGCCGATTTTGTTGCTTTCGACCTGCAGAATCTTGCCGGAGGCGTCCTTGATGACAAGCACTGCGCTATAGAGGTTCGGAGTTTCGGCAGACCAGCGATTCGGCTTGGTGAGCGGGAGTTCAAAATGGACGCTCTTTTCGCCGCCATTGGCACCGATTCCCGAGACTTTCTGCGCACTGGGGGCAATCACTTCGGCACCCTTGTCGTTGTAGAGAGAGAGTTCAACGGTGTACTCGCCAGATGCCTTGGCTGTAGAGTTATAGATCCACGCGGTAGTCTTCAGGAGGCCATCGGTATAGTTGTTCGTGAGCGTCGCGTCAATCTGGAAGTCCTGAATGTGAACTTCGGGTACCGCGTAGATGTACACGTCGCGCATGATTCCCGAAAGGCGGATGAAGTCCTGGTCTTCGAGCCAGCTTCCGTCGCACCAGCGGAACACCTGCACGGAGATGTTGTTCTCGCCCGAACGTAGGTACTTGTTGATGTCGAATTCGTGACCGGTGAAAGTGTCTTCGCTGTAACCTACGTAGTTTCCATTCACCCACACGTAGTAAGCGGACTCAACGCCCTCAAAGTGAAGGCGGATACGCTTGCCGGCCCACTTCTCGGGAACGGTGAAGGTACGGCGGTAATGGCCCACCGGGTTAAAGTCGGTCGGGGCGCCCGGAGCGGAAACCCTGTTGTTCTGCGCCCACGGATAGACCACGTTCGTGTAGATTGGATGGTCATAGCCGTGCAGCTGCCAGGAACTCGGGACCGGAATCTCGCTCCAGCCGGACACATCGTAATTGTCCTTGTAGAAATCGTTGTTGCGCTGGCTCGGCTTTTCCACATGGAAGAACTTCCAAGTGCCCGAAAGCGACTTGTACCATTCGGAAGCGTGGCGGTCGCCCTTGACAGCTTCTTCCACCGTGGTATACGGCATCGAGGTCACGTGCGGGTTAAGCACGTTCACGCCGAATACGCGCGGTTTGCCGTTCCATTCGTCATTGGGCTGGGAAAATGCACTTGTCGAGATAGCGGAAAAAAACGCTACGCACGACAATACCGTAGAAATCGAAGTTGAACTCTTCATAAATCCTCACATCTTGACACATAAGAAAAATACCCCTTTTTGAGGGGTATTGAAAGAGTTTTTTCACAAGTCTCGTGGACGATTTGTCAAAGCGTTTATCTGACCTGGACACGCATGGCCTTGGCCTGGCCAACACCACGGACCATATAGACACCCTGCGCGAATCCGGCTGTTTTCAAAGCTTCGGAGAGTCCCGTACCCACATTGTCAACACGGCCCAGGAACTTGCCTGTCACTCCGAATACATTGTACGAAGTCGCTGACTGCGTTGCCAGACGGACAGGGGCCATTCCGATAGTCGGCGGAGCATTCGGATCCGCGAAACTAATCCAGTCCACATTCAGGAACGACCCCGTAATAAGGAGCCTGAGCACATGCTCGCCCTTCTTGAGTTCCACAGAGCCGATATCGACGACTTTGTACGTTGTCCATACAGAGTCTATCTTTTCGACAGCCACCGATTCCGTGATTTCCGTGTCGTCTATGAGCAGCTGCATCGCAGAAGCATCGGATGCGGTCGCCACGTTTGCGGTAATGTCGTACTTCGCGTCGGCGGCAACATTCCCATTCGCCTTCGTTGGTGTAGCCGATGGCATAACCCGTGCAGGCTGCGTCACCGCACTTGGAATCGCTAATATCGACCACGTCGACTTCGTCTTCGCGGTAGGCCTTGCCCTGGTTTTCGCGGTCGTTGTCGTAGAAGGCCTTGTTGTGGCCGCCTTCGTCGTAGTTTTCGGCCTCGATCTTGCCCGGAACCGTAGCGGCTGTACCCTTGTAGGCAGTCTGCGGCACAGCAGTCTTTTCGCTTTCCATGTACCAGTAGTCGAAATCGAACCCGCCCTGTTTGACGACAAAGAACAGGTCGTCTACGCCGGCGGCATCGGTCACGTCGAAGGTATGTTCTTCCCAAGCAGAACTTGAAGGGATATTCATGGATGCAAGGAGAGCGCGCCGTTACCCCTAGTGCAAACGATAATGCGGTCGGCACCGTCGCCCATGTCAACAGAGCGCACCTTGGTATAGAATCCGCTGTTCATCTTGGTGAGGAAAACATTGCCGTATTCGGCACCGACATGCTCGATGATGGTGTAACCGCCCGACGTATTGACAGTCATGCCGCCAACCCAGGACTTGGTTTCGGCTTCCACGCGCACGAACGGGTCAAGGTTCTTGATGGGCTTCACGACGCCATTGTTGGTAGCGCGGATAGTGGGAATGGTACCGTCGGCATTCCAGGTGAATTCCTCGATGGCGGTAGAACGGCTGTAGCCGCCGCCCCTCACGTTCTTCTGGTTGTGGTAGAAGAAGAAGCTGCGGCCCTTAAAGTCGACAATGCCGGAGTGGACGGTGAATGCGGCACCCGGTTCGTTACTCGGCATAATGACGCCCTTGTAGGTCCAGGGGCCCGTCGGAGAATCACTCCAGGAATAGTCAATGGATTCGGGAATGCCACCGGCGGCGTAAATCATGTAATACTTGTTGCCGCGCTTGTGAATCCACGGGCCTTCGGTATACTTGCCGTTAAAGCCGCTCATGTCGGAGACCTTGATTTCGCTTGCGCATTCAATCATGTTCTCCTTGAGGGGGCAGTAATAAAGCTTGGGGTTACCCCAGTAGAGCCATGCCTGGCCATCGTCGTCAACAAATACGGTGGGGTCGATGTAGTCCCAGTTGGGGCCCGCCAGGTGCTTGCCGTTCAGGGCATCCTTGAAGGGGCCTTCCTTCTTGTCGGACACGGCCACGTTGACGGCGCGGCCACCGCGAGTGGATTCCACGGTCACGTAATAATAGTACTTGCCATTGCGGCGAATGCATTGAGACGCCCAGTCACCGTTTTTCTTGGCAGAACCGTTAAAGTCACCCGCTTCCAGAATGAGGGTGTTCATGTCGGTCCAGTTCACCATATCCGTAGTGCAAGAGACGCGCCAGCCGTGCATCGTGAAGAAGCTACCGCCCTCGTCGTTGCCGGAATAGGTGCAAAGCGTATCGCCAAACACCACAGGCGCCGGGTCCGGAGAATAGTATGTCTGGATAAGCGGATTTTCGGCCATGGCGTTAGTGCAAAGTCCGAATCCAATCAAGGCAGAAACCAAGCTGACGCTCTTCATAAATCTCATTGTTCATCCCTTTCGCTAGAAAAAAGCGTTTTTTTCCAACCCACCATGATAAAAATACCCCCTAAAAGGGGGTAAATCCATATCTATGGGCAAGTTCCCGTGGACAAGTTATCAATACGGAGATTATCAATATGCGCGAATCTTGAGCGTTTTACGCATTTTTCCGCTAGAAACCACCGCGATGTAATTCCCCTGCGCAAAGTGGCCGTCCTTACCGAATTCTACAAGCGCGTTGCCGCTCCCAAGGCGTTTGGCTACCAGGTTCCCGGTCACCGTGTACAGGCGCACCTCGAAATCGGCGTCGGAATGCACCATCAAGGCGATAGAAGCCCGCGCCATCGAAACAGGACGAACCTCAAGCGTCGACGCCACAACCTTCGTCGCTTCCGGAAGGGCCGTCGTGCCATTTTCGAGACTGAACCAGTCGATATTCATCAGGAAGTTGCTTGTACCGGCATAATCGAACTTGAGCGTCTGCGCGCCCTTGTCAAGCGTAATCGTAGTTGAAGTTTCGTACCAATCGTTCCAGCCGTTCGTCTTCTCGGGATCGACCTTCAGCGTCGCAAGCGCCTTGCCAGCAGAATCCGTAACCGTAATGGTGGACGCTTCCTCCGCCTCGCTCGCTACGCGGGCCGTAAGCGTGTAGGTTCCGGCAGTAGGCACATTAATCAGGTAAGAACTGAAATCGCCGTCGTTGATCCAACCGAGATTCGGCTCGCCATCCTCGTCATCTTCAATCTGCACGCCATCCATCGCCACGTAGCTTTCGGCCTGAATCTTGCCAGGAATCGTGGCAGGTTCGAACGGCTGGTTCGTGAGCTTGAGATTCCCGTCGAATTCATAGACCTTGCCGGGAACCGTCGTGGTGGTGAAGGTATTTGTACCGCTGACCAAATTCAGAGTCTGGCCCACATCGGACTTGATGGAAACGTAGGTAAGCTTGCCGCCCTTCCAGGCCATGGAATCTATTTCAAAACCGCCACGGGCGCGAATGCCCCTGATACTCCCGTCCTTCCACTGCGAAGGCAATGCCGGAAGCAATTGGATGCGTCCGTTATGGCTCTGCATGAGCATCTCGTTCACGCCGGAGACCGCACCGAAGTTGCCGTCAATCTGGAACGGCGGGTGCGCATCGAACAGGTTGTTGTACGTCTTGCTCGGGGTAAGGAGCATGCGAATCATCGTGTAGGCATGGTCGCCGTCGTGCATGCGGGCCCAAAAGTTGATTTTCCAAGCGAGAGACCAGCCGGTCGCATCGTCACCGCGCTGTTTCAGCGTAACGCGGGCGCCCTCGATCAAATCAGGAGTTTCTTCCGGCGTAATCTGCGCGCTCGGGAAGAGGCCGTACAGGTGCGAAATATGGCGGTTCTTGTTGTTCGGATCGTCCCAATCCTGGAGCCATTCCGTAATTTGTCCGTACTTACCGGTCTTTGTCGGCGGCAAGCGCTTGACAGTCGCTTCCATCTTGGCGCGCACATCTTCATCAACGCCCAAAATCTTGGAAGCCTCGATGGTGTAATTCAGCACGTCGCGGATAATCTGGTTATCCATCGTGGGGCCAAAGCAGACGTTGTAACCACTGTGGTCGTTTTCCGGGGAATCGCTCGGGGCGGTCACCAAATACTTGTGGCCGGTTTCAGGTTCTTCCACGAGGCTGTTCACGAAGAAGAGCGCAGCACCCTTCATGGTAGAATAAACGTCCTGGAGGTAAGCCTTGTCGGTCGGATTGTAGAGGAAATGTTCCCAGAGGTGCGTGCTGAGCCAGCCGGCACCGCTCGGCCAGAGGCCCCAGGCACCGTCAATCGGGGCGCTGCGGTTCCAGAGGTCGGTATTGTGGTGTTCCACCCAGCCCTCGTCTACGCCCCAGTGCACCTTCGCGGTCTTTTCGCCCTGCGGCACCATCGCCTTGATCTTGTCGATGAGCGGCCACACGCATTCGCCGAGGTTCGCCGATTCCACCGGCCAGTAGTTCATTTCGAGGTTGATGTTCGTGGTGTACTTGCTGCCCCAAATCGGATTCGTGTCCTTGTTCCAGATTCCCTGCAAGTTGGCAGGTTGCCCGCCCTTGCGCGAACTGGCGATGAGCAAGTAACGGCCATACTGGTAATGGAGCTCTACGAGGGAGGGGTCGTTTGTGGAATTGAAATTCTTCACGCGGGTGCTTGTGATGTCGCTTGCGCTCTTGTCGGCTTCGCCCAGATTGATGCTCACGCGGTTGAAAATCGTCTGGTAATCCTTGAGGTGCGCCGCAAGCAAGTCGTCGTAGGACTTCTTGGCGACCTTCGACATGATACCCTCGGCAATGGCACCCGGATCGGCAGAAACATCGTTGTAGGACTTGAAGTTCGTCGCAATCGTGAGCACGAGCGTCGCAGAGTTCGCTCCCTGCACATTGATGTTGCCGTTCGCGACAGAGACCGTACCGCCGTCGGCAATCACGTTCAAGCGGTTCTGGAACTTGATGGAATTGACGGTCACATCATAGATGAGCGTGTTCCCGCTATTCGACATCTTGTTGTTGCGGTGCGGGGTCGTCATGGTGGCGCCAAAACTCACGGAACCGCTCTTATCAGCAGACAGGCGCACCACAATCACGTGGTCCGGATAGCTCGCAAAATACTCGCGGGTGTGTTTCACGCCGCCCACGGAATAAGTCGTCTTCGCGATGGCCGTCTTGAGGTCGAGTTCACGGCGGTAATCGCCGGCACCATTGTGCGACGTGGTAATCACCAGGTCGCCCACCGGCTGGAAACTGGCAGGGCCGGGGCCAATCATGTAGTTCGATACGATGGATTCCGCGGTCCTGTAGTCGCCGCGGAACATGGCGTCGCGGGCATCTTTCAGGTGGCTTGCCGCACCCTGCTTGTTGTTGTCGCCCGGGCCGCCCGACCATACGGTACTTTCGTTCAGGCCGATGATATCCTTCGTGACGCCACCGTAGATGAGGCCACCCATGTAGCCGTTGCCGATGGGGAGTGCATTCGTGAACTCGCCACCCGCATCGCTGTTATACCAGAGGGTTAGCGGGTTTTCAGCTGCAAAAGCCAAGGTCGCCGCACAAAGGACCACCGCGATTTTTACGCCAAGCTTCTTCATATAGTTCTCCTCACAATGTAAGCCGCCCCCATAAGGGCGGCAAGCGGTCTACTTGACCATATTCACCTTGACAGAGCGGTGGCTGTCGAGACCGCGCACCACGTATACTCCGGGATTCAGGCCTCTAGCCGTAAGTGCCGCCTTGAAGCCGCCCTTGGCCACCATGCCGTCGATGCGGCAGATGTAGGAGCCATCCATGCCGAATACGTCGTAACCGCGCTCGTTCAAGTTCAGACGAGGCTGGGCGACCTTGAGACCGGTCGTTTCAAGTTCCTGAGACGTAAGCGCGAACTTGATCCAGTCCATATTCACGTAGCTGCCCGTGAACTGGATTTTCAACACGTGGTCACCTTTTTCGAGTTCTGCCGTTTCGCCGTCAATTGTCGCGTAGGTGTTCCAGTCTTCGCCCTGCGGCACCACAATTGTATCGGTAATGGCCTTGCCGTCAAGGAACAGGCGGAAACTGCCTCCCTCGAGGCCGGTAGCGACATTCGCACGGAACAAGTACTTGCTCGCCGTAACCACATTCACGCTGTATTCAAGCCATTCGCCGGCCTGCGTGTAACCGATGGCGTATCCCTTGCAATCCTGGGTCATCGCGGAATCACTACAACCGAACCCCACCACGTCCACGCCGTCTTCGCGATAGACATTACCTTCATTCACAAAGTCCTTGTCGTAGAACGAAACACTCTGTCCACCCAAATCGTAATCCTCGACCTGGATAGTTCCGGAAATGCTCATGATGGCCTTGAATGCTTCCTGCGTCACGGTGTTGCTGAAGTCAGCCAGCGGAATTTCCTTGATGTCGCGGATGTAGCGGAATTCCTTCTCGATACCGGCGTTGTTCACGACATCATCGCTGTAATAGTTGTTGGACTGTTGCAAATTATTCTGACCAGCCTGGTTCTGACCCACACCTGCGGGAGAATTCTTGAACACGTTCTCTTTCACGGTAAAGCCGCTGGAGCCTTCGTCCAAGTAGATGGGCACATTCCAGTAGTCGGCCCACTTGGAAGTTCCGTTATCGTGGATATAGTTGTGCTGGATTTCGCTACCGGTGCCCTGGTTACTCAAGGTGTAAATCGGGCCGGAGTCGCAAAGCAAGCGGGCAATATGATGAATTTCGTTCCAGTTCACATGGTTGTTGGTCATGGCCGTCTGAGCCTTTGTCCAGCCAAAACCGATGGAAATGCCGGAGTAGTAAGCGTAAGAAACCTCGTTATGTTCAATCACCACATAGCGGGGATAACCAGCACCGATACCTACGGCACCTTGATGTTCATTAGTCGTGTTGGTGACCAAGTTATTCTTGACCGTATCGCGGGTACTGATTTCATCCTTGTCGCTGGGATTATAGGCGATATGGATTTCGGTCGTGGAGTCCTGATAGAACTTGCCAAGCATAATGCCCGCAGCACCGATTTCGAAGAAGGCGTTACCCTGAATCATGTCGTCGTTGGTGCCGGAGACAAAGTCGAGGCCCGTGGCCGCAATCTGGGAGAAAACGTTGCCCTGCACCAAGAAATGATGCGCATTTTCTACGCGGAAAGCCGCATCGGGGCGCCACAGCAAGTACTTGTTGCTGTTCAGCTTTTCCCAGTTTCCGCGGCTAGGATCCGGAAGGACATCTACATTGAAGTTTGCCGCCTGCAAATCCAAAAAGCCTTCGTCACTGGGGCGGGTAAAGTTGGAATGGGCGAAGGTCAGGCCTTCGAAACTCATGTAGCCCACCTTGTTCTTGGTATCCTTACCCAAGACGCTGAACAAGGTATTGAGGCGGGGAGCAACCACGTGGGCGGTCGCCATGCTTTCGCCTTCACGGGGCTTGTAATAAAGCGTTTGATTCTTTTCGTCCAGGTACCATTCACCCGGAGCGTCAATCAAATCGTAGGAGTTTTCCAAGTAGAAAACCTGCTGCTTGGGAGGGTTACTCGCAAAAGCGGTACCGAGCATGGGGTACGCGCGATGGAACAGCTTGGTGCGTTCAGGGTCCTTGGGAATGAGCTTTGCCGTACCGCCGTTCACCTGCGCCTTTTCCAATCGCAAGATGTTTTCGGACCAGGCAATCATCAGGTGGATTTCGACATCTTCGATGTTCTTGATATTCTTGATGTAATCCGCAGAGACATCGAAGGCACGGCCATTAGAGTCCACCTTCGTAAGGCGCACGAAATCGTGGTCAAAGCCGCCTGCGCCCTTTTCATTTGCGGCAATCACGTTGGGGAAGCACGCACGAACCGCCTTGCGGTTATTCACGTACAGCTGGCGGAATCGACCGTCGACTCCTTCGGCCTTCCAGATGTTGTTCGCTTCGTCGTGAATGGCCCAGCCCGTAATAGGCATGCCGCCGGTAATCAGCGGGCGTTCGCCTTCTGCAGCCTTGTAGCGCACGTAGTGGCCGTCTTTACCGCCATCGGCTTCGGTGAAGTTGAC
>CADBLC010000091.1 GCA_902795385.1 Fibrobacter succinogenes
CCCGGCAATGTGACCGAGGCCTTTGGCGATACGCTGTACTGCGAGTTCGCGAACAACAAGATTGAACGGCTCTACGTGAACCTCAACGCGAAGGGATTCTTCTACGAGACCGACCTCCCGGATTACCGCAACCTGATGGACGGCGACCGCCTGGACTTGTTCTTCAAGATGGGCAAGATGGACCGTGCCGTGGTTTCGGGCAAGGCGCAGAGCACGTATTTCTATGTGAAGAAGGACCGCACCGTCTCGGGCAAGAACGAGGCCGCGGGCGATACCATCAACATCCTTTTCGACGCCCAGAAGAACGCGGTGAAGTCGCTCAAGCTGTTGGGACGTTCCAACCTCGCGAGCGGACGTTACGTGGACCTCGAAAAGGAAAGCCGCAACAAGGCAAAAGCGAAGGCCGATTCGCTAATTCAGGCCCAAAAGCGTAAACTCGACGCCTATGCGGTTGACAAACGTGGTGTAAAAAACAATAATATGGACAAGAGCAAGAAATGAAGACTTTAGTAAGCACCATCCGCACGGACAAGCTGCGCAAGATATACGGCGGTCGCCAGGTTGTGAGCGACGTGTCCATCAGCGTGTCCCAGGGCGAGATTGTCGGGTTGCTCGGTCCTAACGGCGCCGGCAAGACGACGTCGTTCTACATGATTGTCGGCATGGTGCGCCCGGATGCGGGGCACATTTTCCTCGACGATATCGAGATGACCGACAAGCCGATGTACAAGCGCGCCCGCCTGGGCGTGGGCTACCTCCCGCAAGAAGCGTCCATCTTCCGCAAGCTCTCGGTCGAGGACAACATCATGGCTATTCTCGAGACGCAAGACATGAAGCGCCGCGAGCGCAAGATGCGCCTGGAACAGCTTCTCGAGGAATTCAAGATTACGCATATCCGCAAGACCAAGTCCATGAGTTGCTCCGGTGGCGAACGTCGCCGCTTGGAAATCGCGCGCGCCCTCGCGAGCGACCCGTCGTTCCTGCTGCTCGACGAACCGTTTGCCGGAATCGACCCCATCGCGGTTGCCGACATCCAGTCCATCATCTCCGGACTCAAGGAACGCGGCATGGGCGTGCTCATTACCGACCATAACGTCCGCGAGACGCTCTCCATTACCGACCGCGCCTACATCATGTACAAGAGCCAGGTGCTTACCGAGGGATCGTCGGAATACCTCGCGAACGACCCCGAGGCGCGTCATATTTACCTCGGTGACAGTTTCCGCTTGGATTAGGGAAGGTTGGGTATGGATGTTGGAATGCAACTGGGGCAGAGCCAGCGATTGGAGCAGACCATATCGCCGCAAATGCTCCAGTCCATCACTATCTTGCAAAAGAATTCCCTGGAGCTGGAAACGGCTATCAAGCAGGAAGTGGAAAGCAACCCGCTGCTCGAGCTGGACGACGAGGTTCCCGAGGAAGTTTCCATGGACGATGTCGCCGGGAATGGCGACGACGATTTTGCGCAAGATTCCCGCGATGACGCCAAGGAGATGGACTTCGAACGCGGTACGCTCGAGGACAGCGCCGACACGGATTACGACATTTACGAGAATTCCTCGAACGAGGAATGGGCGAAGCGCCTGGAAGACGGCGCGAACGATGTTGACGCCCCCTTCAAGGATTTGAACGGACCTTCGCCCGACATGGACGAGGCGTGGGACCGCCCGCAAAAAGACCGCGACGCGAGCCTTCAAGACCGCCTTGTGGACCAGCTGCGCGAGTGGAGCGGGACGCGTGAACTCCTGGACCAGCTCAAGTCGGCCGGATGTACGGAGACGCGGTTCCGCGAACTGGTGGAATACCTCATCGATTCCCTCGACGAGAACGGCTTTTTGCAGAGCGCCGACGAGACGGCCATGACGAAGGTCCTTGCCGACAACGACCGCTTTATCGTGGAGATAGAGCGCGTGCTGCGAGGCGAGATTCCCCTCGAGTCGGCGAGCCTGCCCGTGGCCGAGGCTATACACGTGCTGCAGAGCTTTAAACCGCGCGGCATTGGCGCCCGCAACCTGCAAGAAAGTTTCTTGATCCAGGCGATGGCCTACGACGATTTTCCGGAACTGGCTATCGCGATTTTGCGAGATCACTTTGACGACCTGATGGCGCTCCGCTACGGCAAGATTGCAAAAGACATGGCGGTGCCGACCGAGTCCGTGCAACAGGCGGTCGCAAGCCTCTCCAGGCTCGCCCCGCACCCCGGCCTGCAGATTTCGGCGAGCCCCACGCAGGTGAAGGCCGCCGACATGGGAGTCGTGTACAAGAACGGCCGCTACGAGGTGGAAAGTTTCAAGCCGCCGGTCCAAAAGCGACTGCGCATCAACAAGACGTATGCCGCGATGCTCGAAGACAAGCATTTGAGCAAGAGCGACCGCGAGTACATCCAGAACAACCTGGCCAAGGCGAATGACTTTATAAAGTCGCTCGACAACCGCTTCAGCACCATGGAGCAGGTGATGCGCGCCATCGTCAAGCACCAGAAGGACTTTTTCAAGAAGGGCCCCGCCTTCCTCAAGCCGATGATCCTCCAGGACATCGCCGACGAGGTGGGTCGAGACCTCTCTACGATTAGCCGTGTCACCAACGGCAAGTACGTGGAAACGCCCTACGGCATTTTCGAACTCAAGCAGTTCTTTACCTCGGGCGTAAAACAGGGCCCTGAATCCCAGGACGAGGTCGTGGGTTCGGCGCAGATTTTGGACGCCATCAAGGCGCTGGTCGACTCCGAGGACAAGAAAAAGCCGCTTTCGGACCAGGCCATATCCGAGGCCCTCCAGGCCCAGGGAATCCGGGTCGCCCGCCGCACCGTGGCCAAGTATCGCGAGGAAGAGCTCAAGATTTTGCCCGCCAGGTACAGAAAACAGGTGTAAATGACTTAGAACAAGTGTAAAAAAAGGTTTGAATTTGCCCGAAATCGGCCGTATATTCCAATTAAGACGATAATCTGCCGGAAAAAACGACAAAAAGCTTGCTTTTTTCGGGAAAAAAGATGTATATACTCTAGATGCAAGGCAAAAAGCCTTAAAATAGCCATCTTAATTTACGGAGGTATCACTATGGACATTCAGTTTTCTGCTCGTCACTTCAATGCATCTGCCGGCCTTCAGGACCGTATCCAGGAAGAAATGGATAAATTGGCCAAATTCTACCCGAACATCACCGGAGTCTCTGTAATTCTCGATCACGAAGTTGAACACCTGCGCCACTGCGAAATCTCTGTCAGCATCACGGGCAACACCATTGTCGCCTCTGCCGACGAAGAGAACATGGGCAAGGCTGTCGACGTGACGCTTGAGCGTATCAAGGTCCAGTTGAAGAAGGCCAACGACAAGCAGAACGACCATCGTGCACAGCCGACATCTAATCTTGTATAATGGCTGAATCAAGAATGAGAGATATAAAAGTTTTGCACCGAGAAAAACTCTCGGTGCGAGACTTTTTTTTCCATTACGGGAAGGATCTCCAGCTGGAGCTCCATTCTCCCGAAACGGATTTGGAAACGGATATTGCCGAGAGCGGTATCCATCGCCCCGGCCTTGCCATGGCGGGCTATACCAAGGTGTACAGTTCCCAGCAGATTCAGGTGGTTGGCCATACCGAATGGAATTACCTGGAATCGCTAGGCCACGAAGGACGCCAAGAGATTTTTGAGCGCCTGTCGGTGTTCCACGCCCCGATGTGGGTGGTGACACATGCGCAAATGCCGCACCCGGAACTGCAGGAGATGTGCGCCAAGCTGCATATCCCGCTGTTCTCCACGACGCTGCATACCTATGAGTTCAACAAGGTGGCGCAGCGAATCTTGGAAGAATTCTTTGCCCCGCACGCCGTGGTTCACGGAAGCCTCGTGGACGTTTACGGTGTGGGTATGCTCTTTGTGGGCGACAGCAACGTGGGCAAGTCGGAATGCGTCTTGGACCTCGTGGAAAGCGGACATCGCATGGTGGCCGACGACGTGGTGCACATAAGCCACGTGGGCAACATCATTATCGGGCGCCCCGACCCGCTCATTAGGCACCACATGGAAATCCGCGGAGTGGGCATCATCGATATCCGTTCCATGTTCGGTATCCACGCCATCCGCAAGGTGAAAAAGATCGAAGTGATCGTGGAACTCCAGCAGTGGAGCCGCGATGTCTCTTACGACCGCACCGGCCTCAACGAGAGCGAAGAAATCGTGATGGGCGTGTCTATCCCGAAAATCGTCATCCCGGTGGCGCCCGGCAAGAACCTTACCGTGATTAGCGAAGTCATCGCGATGAACTCCCTGATGAAGCTGAACGGCCAGAACGTGGCCGCCGACTTCAACGAGAGCCTGATGCAGAAGATCAAGGAAAAGGCGAAGGGAAAGTATTCGGACGACCTGTTGGATATGAATCCCCAGCAATGGGATCCTTACGAGTAGCATGAACCAGATTCTAGAAAAGATAAAGTCGAACACCTTCCCGTTCATCGTGGCGGTGACGCTCCTGTTCGGATGCAGCGCGGCGTGGTACCTGCTGCATCCGTCTAGCCCGTATCACCAGCGCTACGTGTTCGTGGTGCGTTACGAGTCTATCGGTACGCTGTCTCCGGGGAACCGCGTGGGCGTGCAGGGCATTACCAGGGGGCAAATCCTGAAGGTGGAGCTCACCGACGATGCCGTGTACGTGACTGCCGAGGTCTTGGCCACTACTAAGATTCCAAGGAATTCCGAGTTCCGCCTGATTATGTCGGGCCTTATGGGCGAACGCGAGATGAGCGTGATTAGCGGGGATTCCCAGGACTACATTGCCGACGGCGATACGGTCAATGGTATTTTTGACAACGGGACTTCGGACATCTCGAAAGATTTGTTCACGGCGCTCAGGCACCTTGAGGATATCAAGATTCAGATAACCGCGGTCAAGGATTCCTTTACCGAAGGAAGCGCGGGCAAGAGGATCGACCGCATCGTGAAGAAGGGCGGGAAGATTATGAATGCGACCCGCAACATGGCCGACGAGAGCGAAGCCGAGGTCAATGCCGCGCTCGAAAGGGGCAGGGCCGCCCTGGAAAAGGCCAAGGCGATTGCCGAAACGCTCCCGGACCAGACCGACGCCACGCTCAAGAAGGCGGAAAGCTCGGTCGAGGCGGTGGATTCGCTGGCGGCTAGTTTGGACAAACTGAAGGCCGAATTGGACAAGGTTTCGTCCAAGTTGGAACAGCAAGACAACACGGTTGGGCTGTTTGTTTCGGGCAAAGGTCGCATAATTAGCGAAATTGACGCACTTTTGAAGGATACGGACGCCTTGATAACCGATATCAAAAAGCGCGGGCTCCGGCTGAACGTAGATATTTTTTAATATTACATGTTTTTTTTGTGAAAAAAAGATAGTTTAACACAGATATTGTGGACTCGTAACTAAAAGGAGCGTACTATGGCTGAAAAGAAACCTGCGAAAATGAGCGATGCCGATCTCAAGTTTTTCGAGGAGATGCTTATAGAGAAGCGTCGCCAGTTGGTGACTGCCCAGAGCGAATCCGAAAAGGCCAACGCGTTCCACGGTCAAAAGAGCCAGGCCGGCGACGGTGGTGACTCCGACAGCGCCGATTCCGCGACTGATTACAACGCCCTCGAGACGACCTTCTCCCTGGCCGCCCGCGAAGGCAAGTACCTGGTTTACCTCGAAGAGGCCCTGCAGCGTATTCGCAAGGGTACCTTCGGCGTGTGCAAGGTCTGCAAGCAGCTTATCCCGAAGGCTCGCCTCCTTGCGGTGCCGACCGCGACAAAGTGCGTGAACTGCAAGGAAGAGACGAAGAAGAAGGAACAGGAGAACAACCGTATCGAAATGGCACGCTTGTTCGCCGAAGAACAGCGCCGCGAACTCCAGAAGAAGAACGCCGGCCGCTAGATAGAACCGAAGAAAGTATCAGAGAGAATAGCGCGGAACGCATGGATGCGGTCCGCGTTTTTTTCGCGGTGCGGGTACGTGAAGTTGCTGAGCAGCACGACGGCGGCGCCCTTGCTTGGGTCGGCGACGATGCTTGCTCCGGTGAAGCCCGTTTTGCCGAAGGCATGCGGCGAGATGCGCTTTCCCATGAACTTTTCGCTGTTCAACTCCCAGCCGAGTGCCGTGCAGGCGGACGCGGCGTTTGCTGCCGAACTGCCCTCCGGCATGAACCGCGCGGAGTCTTCCCGCGTGAATGCGTTGTTGCTGACGAGTTCCAGGATGCCCGCGGGGGCTACGCGGATTTTGTCGCCGGCATCGTTGACTGCCATGCCGTCGTTCAGGACCATCTTCACGAACTTGAGCAGGTCGGGTACGCAGCTGAACATGCCGGCACTTCCGACGGGGTAGAGCTTGCGCAGTACCCAGGCGCTCTCGTCGTGGATTTCACCGCAGATCTCGCGCCCGCGGAACTCGCAGATTTCGGTCGGGGAAATTTCATTGGGCGGGATGGGGTTCCAGTCGCGCGTGAGCGGGTCCCAGCCGCTGCGCGTCATGCCGAGCGGTTCAAAAAAGCGCTCGCGTCCCTGCTGTTGCAAGTCCTTGCCCGTAAGGCGCTGCAAGACGATTCCGAGGAGCACGCTGGCAGGGTTCCCGTAGTTGAAGTCGGCGCCGGGAGCCTTCTCGAACTGGTACGTGAATAGCGCATCGAGGATGCCTTCGGGCGGGAGCGTGCGCAATGTTTTCATCGGTACGCGGTAATCCAGGCTGTGCGTGAGCAGGTGGAATATGCGGACGTCTTCGCGGTAGTTTGTCTGTAACTCAGGGATGTAGTCGATGACCTTCGCGTCTACGGAGAGTTTGCCTTCGAGGATGTAGCTTAGCGCGAGGGTAGACGTGGGGCAGTATCTTCGGGCGTATTGAACGGGATGATACGCGTGGAGCCGTCGGGCAAGATGAATCCGGCGACGGCCTTGTTGAATACTCCGGCGGCCTCCGCCTGTTCCAGGAGCTTTTCGATGTTGTTTTCGCTGAAAGCCATGCTAGAATTATAGTAAAGTTGCCATGCAGGGCATGGTCCCTTGCAATATTCATTTGTTATCTTATACCTTATGGCAGAAGAGCAGATTGACATCTTGAATGCCGACGGAACCCCCGCGGGTTATTCCTGCGGGCGTACGCGCGTGCATGCGGAAGGCCTGTGGCACCGCACGGTACACATCTGGGCGTTCGACAGCAAG
>CADBLC010000092.1 GCA_902795385.1 Fibrobacter succinogenes
GAGGGCCAGGGTCTTGCGCATCTGCACAAAGTCACCCTGCATAAAGCGGGCCTTCGCCATGCGCAGTACTACGTTTTTCTCGAGCAGCGTATCGCGGGAGCGCAGCGAATCGTACGCCGCATAGGCGCTGTCCCAGGATTCGGAATAGAAGTAAGACGCGGCCAGCGCGAAATCGCGGGCATCCTTCGAAAGTTTCGTATCGGCGGCGGCCTTTTTCGCACGTTCGGCACGCACCACCAAGTTCTGGAAATGAGCCGACGGGATTTTCTCGAGTTCCTCGTACGGATCGGGAGGCGTCAACGGGAGCGTAGCAATCAGGCTATCCGTGACAACGGTCGGAGCAGGGCTAGCAGCGGCAGGCGCCGGACTAGCGGCAACCGGGGCCGGTTTCTCTTGAGCCCAAGCAAGACATACAAGCAAAAAAAAAGCAGTAAAAAAGCGCATAGTCCTAATTCTGTTTTTCCTCGTCGGCACCCAACAAGCTGGAAATTCCAAGATCCTTGATTGCCTGTGCATACTTCGATTTCAGGTATTCGATTTCAGGTAAGCGTTCACGGCTTCGGCATCGTCCATCTTGAGCACCGTCAGGGCCGTTTCGCGCACGTCCTCGAAGTTCATCGAACGGATAATCTTCTTTGTTGCCATCACGCTCCACGGCGTCATGGAAAGCTCATCGACACCCAGGCCCACCAGCAAAAGCACACTGAACGGGTCGGAGCCCATTTCGCCGCAAACCGCCACGGGAATTCCCTGCCGGTGCGCGGCCATCACCGTCTGGTAAATCATGCTGAGCACGGCCGGATGGTGCGGCTGGAACATATCGGTAATGAGTTCGTTCGTGCGGTCCACCGCAAGCGTAAACTGAATCAAGTCGTTCGTGCCGATGCTGAAGAAATCCACTTCCTTCGCGAGCTTATCCACCAGCATCACCGCGGCAGGCACTTCAATCATGACGCCCACCTTCACGGGAGCGATATCGTTGCCCTGCAAGATAAGTTCCTCGCGGCAACGCTCAATGAGAGCCTTCGCCTTGCGGAGTTCCGCAAGTCCGGAAATCATCGGGAGCAAGATGCGCAGGTTGCCCTTCGTATTCGCAAGGAGTAATGCACGCAACTGCGTGCAGAAAATTTCTTCCCGGTCCAGGCACACGCGGATGCTGCGCCATCCCATGAAGGGGTTCGCCTCGTTCGAAGCCGTAATCCCGGATACAAGCTTGTCGCCGCCAGCATCGAGCGTACGGATAGTGACCGGGCACGGCGCCATCGTCTCGAGAATTTGTTTGTAGGCTTCCTGCTGTTCTTCTTCGCTCGGGGCATCCTTGCGGAAGAACAAGAATTCCGAACGGTACAGGCCAATGCCCGTCGCGCCGAAATCCATAACCTTCTCGGATTCCGTCGGGAGTTCGATGTTCGCGTGCAACGTGATGTACTTGCCGTCGCGAGTCATCGGTTCAAGCCGGCGCATCGTGAAAAGTTCCCTGCGCTGGCGTTCAAACACCTCCTGGCGTTCATGGAACCGGCGAATGTCGTCTTCGTTCGGGTTCACGATGACCATGCCGCCCGAGCCATCTACGATAATCGTGTCTTCGGGCTTGATGAGGGCGGCCACGTTACGCAGGCCGGACACCGCCGGAATCTGCAACGAGCGGGCCAAGATGGCCACATGGCTCGTACGTCCACCCGTATCCATCGCAAGGGCGCTCGCCTGGCCGGGCTTCACGGACATGAGGAAACTCGGCAAGAACTCGTGAGCCACAAGCACGACACCGTCTTCGCAACCGACATCCTCGAGCACCGGTCCAGAATCTTCCATCGCTCCCATGAGGCGGTTATAAAGGTCACGCAAGTCGGCGGCCTTGTCGCGCATGGCAGGAGAGTCTATCTTCTCGAACTTGTCGATGTAGCTGCCCAGAACCACATGCACGGCCCACCGCGCATTCTTGTGGTCTTTCTTGATTGCATCCAGAATTCCGTTCACGAGTCCCGGGTCCTGGAGGATCATCAAGTGCGATGCAAAAATCAAGCTGTCGCGCAGCCCGGTGCGACTCTCGGAAATTTCCTTGATCTTGTTTATCTCGGCGATAGTCTTGGCGACCGCCTTCAAGAAGAGCTGTTCTTCGGCCGCGATGCGGCTCTCGGGCAGGGATTCCTCAACAACGGAAATTTCCCGGTTGATAATCGGGAAGGCCTTCCCCATGGCAAAGCCGGGAGAGGCCGGAACGCCTACCAATACGGTACGTTCAGCCTGGCTCTTCGTTGAACTTGTCATTGAAAAGCTTTTCCAACTTCTGAACGACTTCTTCTTCGTCCTCGCCGTCCACTTCGAACTTCACTTCGGAACCCAGAGGAATGGCGAGCATCATCACGTTCAGGATGCTCTTGGCATTCGCCTTCGATCCTTCGAAAACGATGGAGACATCGCTCTTGGCCGGGCCCGTGATGTCCACGATCATGCCGGCAGGCCGCGCATGGATACCCAGTTTATTTGTGACTGTAAGCGTCTTCGCTATCATTCTTTTCCTCAGAAAAAGTCCACATTCACGTCAAGACCGTCGTTGAGGATCACCCTGAACAGGCTGTCCGCAGAATGGACGGTCTTCACCAAGTCGTCATGCAAAGTCTTGTCGTGCAGGAGAGTTCCCACGGTATTGTCCGTGGACTGCACCCTGGCAATCAGTTCGTCCAGGTGCTTGGTCACCCCTTCCAGGTCCGAAATCAGGCCGTTTGCATTTTCCATGACCTTGTCGGCCCCGGCAAACAGGTTGTCGATAGGCGGCTTCACGTTATCCACCAGCTCCCCGACCTTCACCGTCACCTCGTTCAGGCCGGCAAGGCTCTTCTTGAGCTGCGGGTCGGTCGAATTCACGAGGCTCATCAGGCGGTCTTCCAGGTTCTCGGCCTTAACCAAGAGCGTATTAAACCGCTCCTGGAAGTCCGGACTGGCGATGGTGCCGTTCAGGGCGGCCTTCACCGACTCGAGAAGCACCTTGGTGCTGTCGCAGACCTCGCCCGCCAGGCCGAGGGCTTCGGCAATACCGGCATCGAACTGGCCGTCGATGGTATCACCCGGGGTAAAATACTCATTGAGGTCGCCAAGAATCATGCCAATCTGGCGTTCGCCCATGATACCGATATTCTGCACACGGATTTCCGAATCCTTCGGAATCTTCACGTCGGTACGTAGGCGGACGGTCACCACGACACGATGTCCGGCCAACTGGATGTTTTCTACCTTGCCCAACTTGACGCCGTTCACCTTGACGGGGTCATCGAGCACGAGGGTGCTCACCTGGGTAAAGCGCAGGTAAAAATGGTTGAATGTTTCGCGAGGATCCTTCTCGTTCAGGAAAAACACTCCAAAAACCAGAATGACGATGGCCAGAAGTATTACGAGGCCAACGGAAAAGTAAAGTGCAGAATTCTTTTTCATTCTACTATCAAATTAGCATATTTTTTTAGAATGTTACAAAAAACGCCCCTAAAAAGGGGCTTTTGAGGGTTTATTACAGGAATCCGCTATTCCACGCGCACTATCGGACTGTTGTTTTCAATCCCGTTCACGTGGCGGTCGAGCCAATCGCGCAGCAAGGCATCCCGTTCGGCAGGCGGGAGCACGAACTTATCGCGGCCTTCCTTCTGCATGTACACGTCCAGGTAGGTCATGAGCACACCGCCCGCGACCGAGACGTTCATGGACTCGGTAATGCCGTACTGAGGCAGCTTGAACTCGTAGTCGGCATGGGCCAGCGTATCGGGGTGGTTCCCGTGGAATTCACTTCCCAGGTAGAACGCCGTCGGCTGGCTCAAGTCGAGATCCAGTACGGAGTTCGTGGTGTTCGTGCTCGCGACGGCAATCTTGTAGCCCTTCGCGCGCAGCTTTTCCATGCAGAGCATCCTCTTCTTGTACAGGTAGAGGCTCATCCACTTGTAAGATCCCTTCAATATGGACTTGTTCACGCTGTAGGCGTTATCTTCTTCGATAATGTGCACATCCTGCAGGCCGAATACCTCCGCCGTACGGATAACCGCCGAAATGTTGTGCGGGTCGAACAAATCCTCGAGCACCATGCAAAAGTGCCTCGTGCGCTGGGAGACCACCTGCGAAAGCAATTCCTTGCGGCGGTCGGTCACGCGTTCCAACAGGGATTCCAAAGTATCTTCCTTGCTCATTTTACCATCCTCGGATCTTCTAATTTCATCGGAGCGGGCGTTGCACGCTGCTTTTCCCGTTCCTTGCGCAACTTCTCGTAATCACCCAGTTTCCAGGGAGCGCCGTTCACCACGTTCTCGAAATCGATTACGTACTGCACGTTCTCCTGCGACTTGAGCGCGGCACTCTTGAGCATGGGTTCCTTGTCCCCGCCAAAGTACTTGCCCGAAGCCTTCTTGATATCGTCGACAATGTGGTCGATTTTCTCGTTCACCACCTTCTTGAACACGTTCATCTGCATGATGGAATTCAAGACGGAGTTGGAAGGGAATACGATTGCCGTTAATTTGTACTTAAGTTCGCGTTTGGAGACCTCGTCCATGTCCAGGAACGCAACCGCCGATCCATGCAAGGACCACCGCAACACCTGTGCATGCCCGTAACCGAAAAAGAGGTTACGGAGTCCGAGCTTTTGTCCGGCGCTATCTTGCAGCGCCCAGTAGAACTCGCCCGAAAGGCTCCTGCCGTTGCTCCCGTTAAAGAAACGGTGATTCCTGCTCGTGTATTCGAGCGAATAGTTCGTACCCAAGTACGCATTGATCAGTTCCGCCGTAAAAGGCATGTTATCGAACAAGTAACTAATGACATCGCTGCCGAGAGGGAGCGTTCCCTTGTTCACGTAAATGGCGCGATACTGGCGGCCGAGCCTCGCGAAGATTTCGGTAGCCATCGGCTGGCGCAAGTCGGGCGGGAATCCACGCTTCACGATTTCGCGGTAAGGGCCGCAGTACTCGTCATCGTACTTGACCTTGGGCCAGGGCTTAAAATCGGCCTCGGTACAGAAATCAAAACGGACTCCCAGGCACTTGTCCATGCCCGAGCACAGACTACGCAGGTCATCTTCCTTGTTCGCAAGCTGGGCAAGCTTGAGAGCGCGCATCCTCGCCTTGGCAACTGAATCCTGGTGGGCGGCCATCTGTTCGGCCTTCGAGCGCGATTCGGGCATAGCCGGAGTCGCGAAAGCTGAACCGCATGCAATTGCGGCACAGAGCAAGGCCAGGATGGTCGACTTCAAGGACATGACGGAGGCTCCCGTTACCTGAACTCCAGGCTGTCCAGCGGAACAACCGTGAACGGTTTAAGCTTTTCGAGTTTCTCGACAGGCCCCACCACCGAGATGGTCATCTTGGACTTGTCGAAGTATTTCGCGGTCATGGCCTTCACCTGTTCGGCAGTCACCGCATTGACCTCGTTCACGAAATCCACGTAGTGCGTCTGTTTTTTGCCGAGCAGTTCGTCCTTCGCAAAAATCTGGGCCGTTGCCTCGGGCGAATCGAAAAGGCTCGGGAGACTTTCCACGATGGCCTTCTTGGCCTGTTCCAGTTCTTCGGGCGTAGGGCCGTCCTTCGCCAGTTTCTCGATTTCCTCGAACACGAGCTTGATGGCGTAATCGGCGGATTCCACCTTCGTCTGGAGAGCGACAGATGTCATGGCCGTATCGCGATAGTCGTTACCCGCACTGCTGTAAACGCTGTAGGCAAGGCCCTCGTCGCTGCGGACGCGGTTCATGAGCCTGCTCGTAAAGCTTCCACCACCGAGGATAAAGCTTGCCACTGCCGTGGGGTAGTAATCGGGATGCGGACGGCGCACGAAAGGCTGACTCATCGAGATGTTCGCCTGCGTGATGTCCTTGTCCACCACGTAGGTGCCCGGTTTGCGGACAAACGAGAGCGGTTCGGGCACGGGCTTTTTCGCCTTGGCGGGTGCGACCTTCCAGGCAGCAAAGAATTCCTTCAATTGGGTTGCCGCGGAATCGCGGTCCACGTCACCCGAAAGCGCGAATACGATGCGCTTCGAGGAGTACACACCCTCGGCCAGGCGCTTCACATCGGCAACGGAGACCTTGGAATACTCCTTGTCGTTTGCGTCCCAAAGGCGCACGTTCGGGGCGTAGTTCACCTTCGTCTTGAGAGCCGAAAGCACCTTCGCGGGCGTATCGTAGCGACGTTCGTAAGAGGTCACGTAGTTCGCCTTCATAATCTCTAGCTGTTCCTTGTCGAACGAGGGCGCCGTCAGCACCTTCTTCGCAAGTTCGAGCATCGCCGGAAAATCCTTCGAAAGGCAGTCGATATCGAATGCGGCCAGGAACGTACCCGCACTCGTCGAGAGCGCGGCGCTTATAAATTCCAGGGAATCGTCCAGCGCATGAGCCGAGATTCCTCCACCGCCACCGCGGCGGAACATGGACCCCACCATCTCGGAGGCGGCCTCGTCCTTGAGGGTCGCGGGCAGGTTAGATTCCTCGAAATAGACCGTGAAGTTCACCAGTGGCAAGCTACGGTCGCTCACGATGTAGCCCGAAACGCTATCCGTCAGCTGCACGCGGTATTCCGCAGGCACGGGCGCCACGTAACGGAACTCGGGGAACGCGATATCCTTGTAGCTCGCCGGAACATCGGAAACCTTGGAGGGCTGTGCAGCGGGAGCTACGGACGGTTGAGCCTGACTGGCAGTTTCCGCAGGCGGCGTAGAAGTCTCGGGCACAGGAGCAGACGAACACGCGACAAGCGCCATCGTGGCGCCTGCGGCAATGGAAATGAAAAGTTTCGCTTTATGCATTGATATTAAATATAGATTTTATAGAGTTTCGCCATCGAAAGCAGGCGTTCCAACTTGGACTATCGTTTTAAAAAAGAAATTGTCCCAGGCGCCAAAATCGCGGTATATTAACCAATGAGCCCTTCCGGTGGATAAATCAAGCGGTATCGCAAAGGCGAGCCGACCGTCTCCAAGAGAGACCCCATCCACCCGAGGGGCTTTTTTTGTACCCTGTTACGAGAATCGGCCTGCGGTCTGCTTGCGGCGACGGCCACGTTCAGATACAACCGCCTCGATCAAGAACAGGAGCGCCGCGAGCGCAAGGAAAATCTGGTAGCGGTCCTGGTAATTCTCCATGCGGTCAGTCGCGTGTTCCTTCTTCTCGAGGCCCGCAATCTCGGTCAACACCTTCTGCAGCTGGAATTCGCCAGGGCTCGCCTGAACATCCTTCTTGTAGGCCACCTCGCCATTGCGGGTCTTGACCGGTATAGGCACACCCTCGCGGCTACCGATACCGATAGTATAGATGCGGATGCCCATCTCGGCGGCTTCCTTCGCCGCGTTCACGGCGGCGTCTTCAAGCTCTTCGCCATCGCTCATGAGAATCATCACGGAGTACTGCCCCGCACCGCCGGAATTCTTGTACGGATAGCCTGTTCCAGGTTCGTACCCGGCATGAGCCAACCCGGATTCAGTTCACGCAGCATCATCTGCACCGTACCGTAGTCGAGCGTCAAGGGGACCATCACCTGCGCCTCGCCACTGAAGGCGACAAGGCCCACGCGGTCTCCCGTGAGGTTCTCGAGGAAAGCCGAAATCTCGTGGCGGCTACGCACGAGCCTGTTAGGCTTCACGTCCTCGGCAAGCATCGAAAGGGAAATATCCTGCAACAGCACCAGGTCGAGGCCACGGCGTTCCACATGTTCCATCTTGCGGCCCCACTGCGGGCGGGCAAGCGCCACGAACAGGAACGCGAGCGCCAGCAGCAAGAGAGTTACCTTGGCAAGGCGGCGCCACGGCGAGACGCTCGTCGAAAGCTTTGGGAGCATCGAAAGCGAAACAAAGCGGGCGGCCAGCTTTTTGCGACGGCGGTAGGCGTAGTAGAACAGCAGCGCAAAGAGCGGGAGTGTAAACAGGCACCACAAGAAATTCGGTTCAGCAAATCGCATAAGACCTCCAGCCCCTAGGGAATCCTCACGAACCGGGTGTTCGCAAGCAAGAGTTCAAGCAAAATGAGCAAGGCACCGGCCAACAGCCAGGGGTAGAACTTTTCGGCATAGCGGGCGTAGGCAATCGTCTCGATTTCGGACTTTTCGAGCTGGTCGATTTCCTCATAGATTTCTTCGAGCTGTTCCTTGTTCTCGGCGCGGTAGAACCTGCCGCCAGTCTTCTGGGCCACGGCGGCAAGCGTCGCCTCGTCAATAGTCTTCTGGGCCACGGCGGCAAGCGTCGCCTCGTCAATGCCTTCCTCGGGAGTGATATCGCGTTCGCCCCACGAGATTTCACCCGTCCACGGGTTCTGCTGGAACGAAAGAATCTTGCCGTTCTTCTTGCCCACGCCCACAGTGTACACCTTTATGCCGAGCGACTGGGCCACTTCGGCGGCACGGACCGGCGAAATCACGCTCGCGTTGTCGCGGCCGTCGGTCAGGAGCACCACCACGCGGGACTTGGCGTCGGACTTTTCGAGGCGGGCAAGGGCGTTCATGAGGCCATCGCCTATAGCCGTGCGGCTCGCGATGACGGAATCCCGTGCCAACTCGTCGGTGGCGCCGAGAATCTCGAGCAGGCTCCCGTAATCGCTATGACGCTTCTGGATGAACTCGGCGATGACGACCTGGGCGTACCCCATGCGGCTGTACTTCCAGTAATCGCCCGACTTAAGGATGCGTTCGGCGTTCATCACGCCGAGCTTGGCCTGCTCGGCGCGGGTAAGCATGTCGAGGGTTCCCATGGAGCCCGAGACGTCGAGCGCGAGCATGATGTCGACGCCGTCGGTATTGGTGTATTCCACCTCCATGGCGTTTTGCGGGCGGGCTAGCGCCACGATAAAGCAGCAGAGAGCCGCAAGGCGAAGTGCCGGCACTATGTGGCGCAAACGCACGCGACGGCTTGGAACGGCACGTTTCGCAAGCGCGAGTGCTGGGAACTTGATGGTACTCTTACGGCGCTGCTGGCGGTATACGTACAGCGCGATTAGAACCGGGACTAGAACAAACAGCCAGAAGGCTTCCGGATTTTGAAAATGTAGCGATCCAATATCCATGGCCGAGAATATACAAAAAACCGGAGCCCGAAGGCCCCGGTTTTTTGATTAAAAACGAAGGTTTTACTTTACACTGACAGGACGGATTTCGCTACCGACCTTCACGAGGTACATGCCCTTGTTCGGGAGCATAACCGCATGAGAAGCACTGGTGATCTTGCCGGAGGCGATGACCTTGCCCTGGATGCTCATGACGGCGTAGCTTGCGCCGAGCTTGGCGTTGAGAATCTGCACCGAGAGACCGCTCGTAGCAACCTTGATGGTGCTGAGGGCGTCAGCCTTCACGATAGCGTCGAAGATCGAGCTGGAAGACTGGTCGGGGCCGATAGAGTTGGAGGAACCCGGATTAGAACTACCGTACTTGGAGAAGTCGTTCGGGACCTTATAGCCAACAATCGTTTCCGGATCAACAACGTTGCCGCTGGCATCGAGGAATTCGATGGACTTCACGGACACAGAGCCGGTACCGCCCTTCGGCATCTTGGCTTCGAACTTAACACCCGAAGCAGTCTTCATAACATCGTTAGCGGAAGCGGCCGGATTTGGATCCTGAGTCATCCACTGGTCGACGGTCAAATCGCCAAGAGTATAACCGTTCGGCTTCAGCTTGAAGGTGAGAGTCTGATAGTCATTCGTCGGGTCCATGAGGATGCCCGGTTCGCAACCTGCACAATGGCTTGCATCATAGAGCATTGCAAAACGAATCGTACCCGTGGTCTTGACCTTAATACGAACAGAAGCAACACCAAGTGCAGTGAAGTCCACACCCTTTTCGTCACCTCTGAAGGACATGGCAATACCGGCAGACGGATACTTGAGAAGGCCGGCGTCGGCAGCTTCCTGCGTCCATTCCGGTTCCGGACCAATTTCCATGGAGGCATTGGCAAAGATTTCACCATCAATGAGGTAAAGCGGGCTATCACCGGAATCCGGTTTCATCACGGTACCGATACCGAGCTTGTCGTGGTAAGAGCCCCAGTTCCAGAAACCAGAGAGACCAACCAAGGAGTCGCCCTTTTCAATCTGGACACCATCACTGGAAGAAAGCTGCTGGCCGAGGCTCGGATCCGGCGTAAACTTTTCAAAGCCAGTCATGTCGTAGAAGTTCGGCATGTTACCCGTCATGAGGAGCAAGTAGAGGATGTTCAAAGTTGCCGGATAATACTTTTCACCAGGAACATTGCCACCGCAGCCCTGAGCCTTAGCGCAGCTCGTCATGCTCTTCAAAGTCTTGTAAACAGTTTCGAGGAACGGTTCGGCTTCATTGGCACTGGCAGCGGCAAGACCCATGCCACCAGAGAACGTAGAAGACACAAACACGTCACGAGCAGAAGAAGAACGACCATCGACATAGTAACCGGAGTTAATGCCAGCGGCGTTCATCTTGGATTCCGTATACATCCAAGAAACAATCTTGTCGTTGAACTTCTTGGCGTTGCTGTTGCCATACCAGTAGTAGGCCCAAGCCATACGCCACGGCGTACG
>CADBLC010000093.1 GCA_902795385.1 Fibrobacter succinogenes
GAAGGGGATTCCGTCCAGTTCGCCATGGAAAAGACGGGAAGCCTGCGCGGAAAGGTGTATTTGCCGAAGGGCGTAGACTTTGCATGGGTGCAGGTGTACGGAACGGAACGCCTCGTGAAGACCGACGCTGAAGGGTTCTACGAAATGGATTCCCTGCCGCCGTACGATGGATATGGCCTGCGCTTTGTCGTAGGGGACAGTGTCGTGGAACAGTCTGCGGCGGTTGATGCCGGCGAAGAGGCTTCTGCAAATGTCCTCGCATTCGAACCGGACTCTATCCAGGTGCTCGACTTTGAATCTGCGGATGTACAGTTTGAAATCAGGGAATACGGCTTGAGCGCGAAAGGCTACATGTCTGCTACGGATACGAGCGTGAAGGCGACTCCAGAGGTGGAGTTCATTCCGAAGGTCCGCGAGGATATTGCGGAGTTCATCGTAGATGCCGGGGCAGGTCGCGAAGGCAAGGCGCTCCACTGGGAATCTTCTGCAGGGCATGGCTATTGGTCTTTCTATGGAATCTGGGTGTGCGAGGAAGAATCTCCGTGCGACTTGTCTGCGACGGATTCCATCGTTTACTATGCCCGCGGAACCGGAGTCGTCTCGGTAATATTTGAAACGTTGGGCTCGGAAAATGTCGAGGGCAAGACTCTTGCCTACGATACCCTCAAGACCTCCGACGAATGGACCCGTTACTGCATAAGGCCTTCGGATTTCAAGCCCCGCGACGACAAGTACGGTAACCTCGGCTGGGAGGTCATCAGCAAGTCGGTGACGACCATTTCGATTGCCGTTTACGATGACACGGAAATCTGGATAGACGACGTGGTGCTTTACGGTGTCAAGCCCAGCGACTTCGCCGTTAAATAACTTTATCTGTAACCGTGCGCCATTCCCCGGGTTTTAAATCGCCCAGGGGAATGTTTCCTATTTGTACGCGAATCAACCGGAGTGTAGGGAAACCGACGGCCGCCGTCATGTGGCGCACCTGGCGGTTCTTGCCTTCGATGAGCGTGAGCCGCACCCAGCTTGTCGGAATGTTCGCGCGGAATCGTACCGGCGGGTTGCGTGGCCAGAGCCAGTCGGGCTCTTCGGCGATTTCTGCCTTGCAGGGCTTGGTATGGTAGCCCTTGATGTCTACGCCCTTGCAGAGTTTGCGTACGGCTTCTTCGGTAATCTGTCCGTCCACCTGGGCCAAGTAGGTGCGCGGGTGCTCGAATTTCGGGTCGAGCAATTTCTTGATGAGCTTGCCGTTGTCCGTAAGCAGTAGGGCGCCTTCGCTGTCGTGGTCGAGCCTGCCTGCCGCATACACTCCCGGCGGGAAGGCGAACGTGTCGAGTGCCGCGTGTCCCGATTCGGGCGTGAACTGGCTCAGTACGCCGAAGGGCTTGTTGAAGAGGATGACGGTCGACATGGAGGCTAGAATTCCTGGAAGAATTCGGGACGGTGAAAATCCGGTTTCTCGGTGTCGATGGGGAAGGCGCTCAGGTAGTGCGGCGTCTTTGCCTTGTCGGCGCACTTGTAGAGGTTCCCGCGGAGTTGGATGTTCTCGAACGAGTCAATACCGAAAATGCTTGCCGGGATGCGGATGCTCATTCCCCAGCAGATAAAATCGCCGACGACACTCGCGAGCTGCTTGGTGCGTTCCACTTGGGCCAGCTGAGCGCTGTCGAGGAGCATGCGGTTTTCGCGGCCGCTACCTCGGGCGGCCAAAACGAAGCCGCGGCTGGTCGTTTCGAAGTTGAAGTATTCGTCCGGCTTTGCGGGGTTCTGCACGAAAATTTCGACGCAGGAATCTTCCCAGCTGTGTCCGCCGTCTTCCAGGACCTCGGCGCGAAAACAGTCAAGAGGTTCCTCTACGGAAAAGTCGACCTGGAAAAAATCCTTGGATAAAGACGTGTTGGCCATGACGGTGGGGAGCGAGATTCCCTGGTTCGCGGGCCAGTTCGTATTCGGTTTCAAGAGCATGTTCTCAATATAGTTGAAAATGTCCACGCATGGATTCCCGTTTGGACACTTTGCACACTTTTGGACGCTTGCGGGCTTCCCGAGTTGCCGAAATTTATTCAAAAGGCGAAGCACCTCGGAATGGCATGTTTTTTGCGAAAGATGCTTGCCCGTAGTGTGATTGGCCATGTCGGCTGTCCCGGGTATTTCATCAAGATAGGAGGCCTTATGGCTGAAAAAAAGAATACGAATGCTGAAAAAGCAGCGGCGCCGTCGGCGTTCGACTGCCTCGCCGTCACGCAGGTCACGGTCTGGCCCTTCCTGGAGAGCCAGAACCTGGGCCACATGAAGGGAATCGCGCAGATTGTGCTGAACGACCAGATGGTCATTCGCGGCTTGCGCGTCATGGAAGGTTCCAACGGCATGTTCGTCGGTTATCCCAACGACCCGTTCTACAAGGGCGACGATTTCCGTACGCTCTGCAACCCGACCACGCGCCAGCTCAAGGAGCATATCGAGAACTGCGTGCTCGAAAAGTACCATGCTTCCGTAGCGGCAGCGGCGGCGGGGTAGGCATGTTCAAGCGCATCCGTTCTTACTGTCTGTTCGGGATAAAGGCCGTCCCCGTCAGTGTCGAGGTCGACGCCTCGCAGGGCCTGCCAGGCTTTACGCTGGTCGGCCTTCCGGACAACGCGGTGAGGGAATCCCGTGAGCGTGTCGTTTCGGCGATACGCTGCATCGGGAAGGTGGTGACAGGTTTCCGCACGACGGTGAACCTGTCGCCTGCGGATTTGCGCAAGGAAGGGAGTGCCTTGGACCTTCCGCTTGCGATAGGCATGCTTGTATCTACCGGGGAGTTGGCGGTTCCTTCCTTGGATAGGTATGTTCTTGTGGGCGAGCTTTCGTTGGACGGTTTGTTGAAGCCAGTGAGAGGGGTGCTGTCCATCGCCATGAGCTTGCCCAAGGACGGGAGCGTCCTCGTGATTCCCCGGGCGAACGCCCAGGAAGCGTCGCTGGTGGAAGGTCTCAATTTTATATGTGCGGACTCGCTGAAGGAATGCGTCGATTACCTGGAGGCGGGCGGGAATTCGGGGATGTGCATCGGGGGCGGTCTCAAGGAACTTTGCAGCCCGGACGCTTGCGACGTTCCGGATTTTGAGAACGTGGTGGGGATGGAGGGTGTTAAGAGGGCGCTCGAGGTCGCTGCGGCCGGCGCCCACAACTTTCTGCTTGTCGGTTCCCCGGGCGCCGGCAAGACGCTTTGTGCCCGGTGCTTGCCGGGAATCTTGCCGGAGATGACGGAGCAGGAAGTACTCGAGACGACGCGCATCCATTCGTGCGCGAGGCGGGCGGGCGATTCGGGCGGTTTCAAGCCTGTGACGGCCCGCCCATTCCGCTCGCCCCACCATTCGGCATCGATGGTCTCCCTGGTGGGCGGCGGAACGCGCCTCGCCCCTGGCGAGGCGAGCCTCGCGCACAACGGCGTCTTGTTCCTGGACGAACTTCCCGAGTTCAACCGCAGCGTCCTCGAGGCCCTGCGCGAACCCATGGAAGAAGGTTCCATCTCGGTGAGCCGTGCGAGCGGAACCGTCACGTGGCCTGCGCGTTTCATGATGGGGGCTGCGATGAACCCGTGCCCCTGCGGGTTCGCAATGGACCCGAAGCGCGTGTGTACGTGCCTGCCCGATGCGCGCAAGCGCTACCGCGAAAAAATCTCGGGCCCGCTCCTGGACCGCATAGACATCCAGGTGAGCGTCCCGCCTGTCGAGACCAAGATGTTCGAGGGAAACCCGAAGGGGGAATCTTCGGCGACTATCCGTGAACGCGTATGCAGGGCGCGAGCCATCCAGCGGGAGCGGTTCGCCGGGACGCCCTACAAGTCGAATGCCGAGATGTCGTCGGAAAAGGCGTTCCGCTATGCCGCGATGTCCAAGCCTACGGAACGTTTTGCCATTGCCGCAGCCGACAAGATGAACTTGAGCGCACGCGGTTATTACCGCCTGCTGAAGGTGTCGCGTACCATCGCGGACTTGCGCGGTAACGGGAATGTGGAGATTGATGACCTTTCCGAGGCCCTGCGGTACCGGGCCTACGGTTAGCGGCGAATGCGGATGGTCGATTCTGCGCCGGCGCAGCCGGGAATGGCGTTCGGCTTGCGGACGCTCACTTCAACCATCATCGCTTTGGGATAATTGTTCAGAATGTGCTTGGCGGTTTCCACGACAAGCGTTTCTTCGAGCTGGAACTGGGACATGCGGATAAACTGCTGGACGTCTTCCGCCAGTTGCGCATAGTCAATGGAATGTGCCAGATCCTCGTTGCGGGCCGCCTGGGCAAAATCAAGCCAGATGCTTAAGTTCAGCACTACGGGCTGCTCGTTTTCCCTTTCGTAGGGGAGCGTGCCGATAATGCAGTTGAACTGCAGGTCCTTTAAGCTGATCTTGCCGGCGTCTATTACCATACGAAGAGGACGATAGCGGCAGTCAGGCTCACGCCGGTCACGCCGAACCAAATGTTACGGGCAGTGGCGTGCGAGTCGCGCGTCTTCTTGTTGGTGTCCATACGGGCTTCGAGGGACTTCAGGGAGTAGTTGGACCCCTGGGTCAGGTCGTAGTAGCTCATGGCCGCTACGCATGAATTGAATTCGCCTTCGCTCTGCGCCTTTCCGCAGACAGCGCCAATCTGGGCGACAATCTGGTCGTGGACGTCGTTCAGGTCGTCGTAAGCGTCACCGGCCTTGTTCGCGTCCATGTGCTCGAGAATACCGAGAACGGCACTCGTGGCGGCAAGGGCGGAAAGGGCGACTGCAGACCAGAAGCGGACTTCGTCGGCGATACCGAAACGGTCGGTGGCGTTTTCGCTCACGTCATCGGCGGCATCATCGGCGGCATACCTGCGCCTGTCGGCTTCCCTGTTGGTCTCGTCCATGTCGCCGGCAACGTCGTATTCGTCTTCATCTTCATCTTCGCAGTCCGGATCGTACTCGTCGCATTCCTCGCCTTGGCTGCTCGGAACGGCCGGAGCGGCGGCAACTTCCTCTTCTTCCTCTTCGGCAGGTTCTTCCTCGGGAACGGGTTTAGTTGCCTTCAGTTCAACGGGGGAGCCGCCCACGAACACGATGGCAGAGGACCTGCCCGGGATGTAGACGTTCTTGCCGTCGAAGTATACCTTTTCGAAATCGTCTTCGGCGCTCATGCCGCGACGCTGGTAAATCTTTGTCTTGACCACGTCACTGTAGGAGGTTCCCTCGGGAACGGCGAGCGGCGTCAGGCCATCCATGTCGCCCTTGGCACCCTGGTACAGCTGGTAGGTAGTTTCGGCTTCGCCGAACGGGTCAACGAACTTCTGGCGGACAACCAGGCGTCCGCTCTGGAGAGATTCGACCTCCTCTGCCGGAGCGACCTTGAGTTCGCCACCGAATTCAGCGGTAATATATTCGTCAGGAGCGCCCACGTCCTGGGCGGAAAATTCGTCAATATCGTAAGCACCCGCGAAGGCCGCGGCAGCAGAGAGGCAAATTGCCATCAAAAAAGAACGCTTCATTATATTACTCCGAATGGACTAATTTTTCTAGAAATATATAAAAAAAAAGCGAAATGATAAAAAAAATAAGGAATTTGGCTATTTTGTTCGGTGAAAATAGGGGAGTCGTTAACATTATTGGTGCTCTATTAATGTTTTATTGTGTTTTTTCGCGAAAAATTCTACCTTTTAGCCCGTAAATTTTAACCCCAAAAGAGGATTCCATAATGGCAAAGCTCTCTATCGAAGATCTCGAACTCGCCGGCAAGCGCGTGTTCATCCGTGTCGACTTCAACGTTCCGCAGGACAAGGTGACTGGTGAAATCACCAACACCAAGCGTATCGAAGCCGCTCTCCCGACCATCCAGTACGCCCTCGACAAGGGTGCAGCCGTCGTGCTCGCTTCCCACCTCGGTCGTCCGAATGGCGAAAAGAACATGAAGTACACGCTCGCTCCGGTTGCCAAGAAGCTCGAAGAACTCATCAAGAAGCCGGTGAAGTTCCTCTCCGACTGCGTCGGTCCGGAAGTCGAAGCCGCCTGCGCCGCTATCAAGCCGGGTGAAATCATCCTCCTCGAAAACCTCCGCTTCCACATCGAAGAAGAAGGCAAGCGCAAGATCAAGAACGCCGATGGCACCGAGACCAAGGAAAAGGCCGACAAGGAAGCCGTGAAGGCCTTCCGCGCCAGCCTCACCAAGCTCGCTGACGTCTACGTGAACGACGCTTTCGGTACCGCTCACCGCGACCACTCTTCCATGACTGGTGTTGAACTTCCGCAGCGTGCCGCTGGCTTCCTCATGAACAAGGAACTCAAGGCATTCGACCAGGTGCTCAACAATCCTCCGCGTCCGTTCCTCGCCATCCTCGGCGGTGCCAAGGTCGCCGACAAGATCCAGCTCATCAACAACCTCCTCGACAAGGCCGACAAGATTATCATCGGCGGTGGCATGGCTTTCACCTTCAAGAAGGTTCTCAACAACATCGAAATCGGTTCTTCTCTGTTTGACGAAGAAGGTGCCAAGCTCGTTCCGGACCTGATGGCCAAGGCCAAGGCTGCCGGCAAGGAAATCATCCTCCCGGTCGACTACATCGCTGCCGACAAGTTCGCTGCCGACGCTGCCACGAAGGCTGTCTCTGACGCCGAAGGCATTCCGGCTGGCTGGATGGGCCTCGATGTGGGTGCCGAGTCCACCAAGCTCTTCGTGAACGCTATCAAGTCTGCCAAGACCATCGT